>NZ_JBEOXS010000028.1:0-97806 GCF_040296705.1 Streptomyces sp. NPDC002055 | reverse complement strand
GTCAAGGTCGCCGTCGAGGACGGCCAGGAGGTCCAGGAAGGCGACCTGGTCGTCGTCCTGGAGGCGATGAAGATGGAACAGCCCCTCAACGCCCACCGCACGGGCACCGTCAAGGGACTGACCGCCGAAGTCGGCGCCTCCATCTCCGCCGGCGCCGTCATCTGCGACATCAAGGACTGACGACCCGCACGCAGCACGTCAGCGGACCCCCGGCACCCGGTGCCGGGGGTCCGCTGCTGTCCGGGGGCGCACCGCGTTCCGGCCCCGCCCGGGGCGCACCGGAACGCGCCGGGCGCCGGGTGGCATGCTGGACTCCCCCGGACCGCGGCCGGGCGGCACCGAGGAGCACGGAGGACGGGCGATGGCGACCGAAGCGGCGCAGGACCCGGTGCGGCCGATGCGCGCCGACGCCCGGCGCAACTACGACCGGCTGCTGGCCGAGGCGCGCTCGGCCTTCACCGAACACGGCACGGACGCCTCGCTGGAGGACATCGCCCGGCGCGCGGGCGTGGGCATCGGCACCCTCTACCGCCACTTCCCCAACCGCTTCGCCCTGATGGGTGCCGTCTTTCAGGGTGAACTCGACGCACTGCTGGCCCGGTCACGGGAGTTGCTGGACGCGGACCAGCCCTGTGCGGCGCTGATCGACTGGCTGCGGGCCGTCATCGACCACGCGGGCACCTACCGGGGGCTGGCCCGGGCGCTGATGGGCGCCGCCCAGGACAAGGCCTCGGCGCTGGCGCGGTGCCGGGTGCCGATGCGCGAGGCGGGCAGCGCGCTGCTGGCCCGGGCCCAGCGAGCGGGCTCGGTGCGGGACGACGTCGACATCGCCGATCTGTTGCAGCTGACGAACGCGATCGCCCTGGCCGTCGAGGCGACCCCCGACGACCCGGACCTGGCGGACCGGCTGCTCGGCCTGACCTTCACCGGGCTGCGGCCGGCGCAGGATTGAGCCGTCGGCTCGCCTGCGGCCGGTCCGGCGGCCAGGCCCGGGCCCGGCCGCCGGCGCGGCGTCCTCGCCGGACCGGCGTCAGCGGCAACGCGGCATCAGCTTCGGACCGGTGTCAGCGTCGGACCGGCGTCAGCGGCGGCGCGGCGACAGGTCGGCGATGCGGCCGTTCGCCACCGCGGTCTGCTGGTCCGACAGGGCGCCGCCACCGCGCAGCTGGGGCCCGCCCGGCCCCGGCGGGTGGTTGCGCCGCTGGCCCGGCAGCGGCAGTTCCTCCTTCGGAGCGGAGGGCGCCATCCGGCGGGGCCTGCGGCCCGGCGGGCCGTTTCCCTCGGCCCCCGCTCCGGACGGCCCCGGCCCCGTACCGGCCACCGCGACCTGCACGCCCTGGTCGGCGAGGGCCTGCAGTTCGGTGGCGGCGCGGTCGTCGTGCAGCGGGGGCTCGTCCGTCACCAGCCGGGTGATGACATCCGTCGGCACCGTCTGGAACATGGTGTCGGTGCCCAGCTTGGTGTGGTCCGCGAGGACCACGACCTCGGCCGCGGCCTGGACGAGCGCCCGGTCGACGCTGGCCGACAGCATGTTGGAGGTGGACAGGCCGCGCTCGGCGGTCAGCCCGCTGCCGGAGAGGAAGGCCCGGGAGACCCGCAGCCCCTGGAGGGACTGCTCCGCCCCGCTGCCGACCAGCGCGTAGTTGGAGCCGCGGAGGGTGCCGCCGGTCATCACCACTTCGACCCGGTTGGCATGGGCCAACGCCTGCGCGACGAGCAGCGAGTTGGTGACGACGGTCAGCCCCGGGACGCGGGCGAGCCGGCGGGCCAGCTCCTGTGTCGTCGTACCGGCTCCGACGACGATCGCCTCGCCCTCCTCGACGAGACCGGCCGCGAGATCGGCGATGGCCGTCTTCTCCGCGGTCGCTAGATGGGATTTCTGCGGGAAGCCGGACTCCCTGGTGAGCCCTCCCGGCAGCACCGCACCGCCGTGCCGGCGGTCGAGGAGTCCTTCGGCCTCCAGCGCCCGTACGTCCCGCCGTACGGTCACTTCGGAGGTCTGGACGACGCGGGCGAGTTCCCGGAGCGACACCGCTCCGTTCGCTCGCACCATTTCGAGGATCAATTGGCGACGTTCTGCAGCGAACACGAAACTGACAGTAACCCCAGCGACCGTCTGCTTTCAGCAGTATGCGCCGAATTACCGAAGTTGTTCGCACAGGGGTGCCGCAAGTGGTATACGGGGCAACGCCCGCCGCAGACGGCACCCGTACGGCCTACACCTCGCGCGGAGCCTTCCGGGTGTGCAGCTGCCGTGCCACCTCGGCGATCGAGCCCGACAGGGACGGGTACACGGTGAAGGCCTTGGCGATCTGTTCGACGGTCAGGTTGTTGTCGACCGCGATCGAAATCGGATGGATGAGTTCGCTCGCCTTCGGGGCGACCACGACACCGCCGACCACGATGCCCGTGCCGGGGCGGCAGAAGATCTTCACGAAGCCGTCCCGGATGCCCTGCATCTTCGCCCGCGGGTTGCGCAGCAGCGGCAGCTTGACGACCCGGGCGTCGATCAGCCCGTTGTCCAGGTCCGCCTGGCTGTAGCCCACGGTGGCGATCTCGGGGTCGGTGAAGACGTTCGCCGAGACGGTCTTCAGGTCCAGCGGCGCGACCGCGTCGCCCAGGAAGTGGTACATCGCGATCCGGCCCTGCATCGCGGCGACCGAGGCCAGCGCGAACACACCCGTGCAGTCACCGGCCGCGTAGACGGCCGGAGCGGTCGTCCGCGACACCCGGTCGGTCCAGATGTGACCGGAGTCCTTCAGCCGGACCCCGGCCTCCTCCAGGCCCATGTCCGCGGTGTTGGGGATCGCGCCGACCGCCATCAGGCAGTGCGAGCCGGTGATGACCCGGCCGTCGGCGAGGGTGACCTCGACCCGGTCCCCCACCCGCTTGGCGGACTGGGCGCGGGAGCGGGCCATGACGTTCATCCCGCGGCGCCGGAAGACGTCCTCCAGCACGGCCGCGGCGTCCGGGTCCTCGCCCGGCAGCACCCGGTCGCGCGAGGAGACCAGCGTCACCTCGGAGCCCAGCGCCTGGTAGGCGCCCGCGAACTCGGCACCGGTGACACCGGAGCCGACCACGATCAGCTCCTCGGGGAGCTCGGTGAGGTCGTAGACCTGGGTCCAATTGAGGATGCGCTCGCCGTCGGGCTGCGCGTCCGGGATCTCCCGGGGGTGCCCGCCGGTCGCCACCAGGACCGCGTCCGCGACGAGTTCCTCGCTGGAGCCGTCCGCGGCGGTCACGGTGACCCGGCGCGAGCCGTCGGGGGCCTGGTGGGGCTGGAGCCGGCCGCGGCCGCGCATGACCCGGCCGCCGGCCCGGGTGACCGAGGCGGTGATGTCGTGGGACTGGGCGAGCGCGAGGCGCTTCACCCGGCGGTTGACCTTGCCCAGGTCGACGCCGACCACCCGGGCCGCCTGCTCGATGTGGGGCGTGTCGTCGGCGACGATGATCCCCAGCTCCTCGTAGGAGGAGTCGAAGGTCGTCATGACCTCGGCGGTGGCGATCAACGTCTTCGACGGCACGCAGTCGGTGAGCACCGACGCCCCGCCCAGACCGTCGGAGTCGACGACGGTCACCTCCGCGCCGAGCTGGGCGGCCACGAGCGCCGCCTCATAGCCGCCGGGTCCGCCACCGATGATCACGATCCGAGTCACGTGCTCCATTGTCCCGCACCGCCGCCCGCGCCTCTCTCCCGGGGGCCCGGGTGACTCCGAGGGGCCCTTGCACGGTGAGCGCCCGATGAGGTCGCGTGGTCCGGTGGCGTGCAACGCGGCGGGGTGCGGTGCCGGGCCGCGCGCCCCGGGCGGGCAGCGCAAGGGCCCCTGAAGCACTCCCGGGGATCTCCGGCACGTCTCCCGTACCCTCGACTCATGTCGCTCTACGCCGCGTACGCCGGCAACCTCGACGCGCGGCTGATGTCCCGCCGCGCTCCGCACTCGCCGCTGCGCGGTACGGGCTGGATCTCCGACTGGCGGCTCACCTTCGGAGGCGAGCAGATGGGCTGGGAGGGCGCGCTGGCCACGATCGTCGAGGCCCCGCGGTCCCAGGTCTTCGTCGCGCTGTACGACATCGCCCCCATGGACGAGGACTCCATGGACCGCTGGGAGGGCGTCGGGCTCGACATCTACCGGCGGATGCGGGTGCGGGTCCACACCCTCGACGGGGACGAGGCCGCCTGGGTCTACGTCCTCAACGGCTACGAGGGCGGACTGCCCTCGGCCCGCTACCTCGGCGAGATCGCCGACGCCGCCGAGTCGGCGGGCGCCCCGCACGACTATGTGATGGAGCTCCGCAAGCGCCCCTGCTGACCGCCGCGCGCCCCCCGTTCACCCCGATCGGGAGCGGCCGTCGCCCCCGTCGGGAGCAACGGTCCTCCCCCACCTGAGCAGCGGCGACGCGGCGGTGCCCGACCCGGCACACGACCGGTATCCGGACGGTATCCGGACGGCGTCTACGCGCGTAGGCGAAGACAGGCTACGCTCGTGCCGTGAACGCTTCTCTTCCTTCGGACCACCGCGGCGCGCCCGACGCCGACGCCGCCGCCGCCCGCCTGCGCGAGCTGACCGGTGCCGAGAGCCACGACGTCGCACTCGTCATGGGCTCCGGCTGGGTCCCCGCCGCCGACGCCCTCGGAGCGCCCGAGTTCGAGTTCCCGGTCACCGAGCTGCCCGGCTTCCCGCCGCCGGCCGTCGCGGGGCACGCCGGCACCGTCCGCTCGTACGCCATCGGCGACAAGCGCGCGCTGGTCTTCCTCGGCCGCACCCACTACTACGAGGGCCGCGGGGTCGCCGCCGTGGCGCACGGCGTGCGCACCGCCGTCGCCGCCGGCTGCAAGACCGTCGTGCTGACCAACGGCTGCGGCGGCCTGCGCCCCGGCATGCGCCCGGGCCAGCCGGTCCTCATCAGCGACCACATCAACCTCACGGCCACCTCCCCGATCGCCGGCGCCAACTTCGTCGACCTCACCGACCTGTACTCGCCGCGGCTGCGCGCGCTGTGCAAGGAGATCGACGACACCCTCGAAGAGGGCGTGTACGTCCAGCTCCCCGGCCCGCACTACGAGACCCCGGCCGAGATCAACATGATCCGGGTGATCGGCGGCGACCTGGTGGGCATGTCCACCGTCCTGGAGGCCATCGCCGCCCGCGAGGCCGGCGCCGAGGTCCTGGGCATCTCCCTGGTCACCAACCTCGCCGCGGGCATGACCGGCGAGCCGCTCAACCACGAAGAGGTGCTGCAGGCGGGCCGCGACTCGGCGGCGCGCATGGGCAGCCTGCTGGCCCAGGTCCTCGGCCGGATCTGAGAGATCCCGGCCCCGGCCGGGTACCCGTGACCGGGCACGACGAGGCGCTCACCCGGCGGGCCGCCCCACGGCGGCCCGCCGGCGCGCCCCGGACGGCCCGGCGGAGAAGGACCCCTCAACTCCCGAGCCCGGTCCGCCCGGGCCCGCCCCGGCACGCAAGCGGCCCGGTGACACCGCCGCCGCGCCGGGTATCCCTTCCGTGCCCGTGATCCACCGGTGCCGCCGCCTCCCGCGCAGCGGCGCCGCGGCGACCGGGCCCCGTACCGGACACAGGAGCATCACGTGGCACGCGACACAGCGGAACTCCTCCGCCAGGCCCGTACCTGGCTGGCCGAGGACCCCGACCCGGAGACCCGCACGGAGCTGAGCGCACTGCTCGACGCCATGGACCCGGCGGACGTCGAGAACGGCGCCGAGAGCCCGCAGCTCGCGGAGATCACCGAACGCTTCGCCGGGATGCTCCAGTTCGGCACCGCCGGACTGCGCGGCGAGCTCGGCGCGGGCCCGATGCGGATGAACCGCGCGGTCGTCATCCGGGCCGCAGCCGGCCTGGCGGCCCACCTGAAGAAGCAGGGGCAGACCGGCGGACCGGTCGTCATCGGCTACGACGCCCGCTACAAGAGCATCGACTTCGCCCGCGACACCGCCGCCGTGATGACCGGTGCCGGACTGCGCGCCGTGCTCCTGCCGGAGCCGCTGCCCACGCCCGTCCTCGCCTTCGCGGTCCGGCACCTCGGCGCGGTCGCCGGCGTCACCGTCACCGCCAGCCACAACCCGCCGCGGGACAACGGCTACAAGGTCTACCTGGGCGACGGCTCGCAGATCGTGCCGCCCGCCGACGCGGAGATCGCCGCCGAGATCGCCGCCCTCGGCGGCCTGGACGCGATCCCCCGCCCGGACTCCGGCTGGGAGACCCTCGGCGACGAGATCGTCCAGGCCTACCTCGCCCGGACCGACGCCGTCCTCTCCCCCGGCGGCCCGCGGGACGTCCGGGTCGTCTACACGCCGCTGCACGGGGTCGGCCGGTCCACCTTCGCCGCCGCCTTCGCCCGGGCCGGCTTCCCGGACCCGACCGTCGTCGCCGAACAGGCCGAGCCGGACCCGGCGTTCCCGACGGTCGCGTTCCCCAACCCGGAGGAGCCGGGGGCGATGGACCTCGCCTTCGCCACCGCCCGCGCCGCCCGGCCGGACATCGTCATCGCCAACGACCCGGACGCCGACCGCTGCGCCGTCGCCGTCCCCGACCCGGCGGCCGAGTCCGGCTGGCGGATGCTGCGCGGCGACGAGGTCGGCGCCCTGCTGGCCCGGCACCTCGCCGACACCGGCGCCCGGGGCACCTTCGCGACCACGATCGTGTCGTCCTCGCTGCTGGCCCGGATCGCCGACCGGGCCGGGGCCGAGGTCTCCTACGACGAGACGCTCACCGGCTTCAAGTGGCTGGCCCGGGCCGACGGCCTGCGCTACGCCTACGAGGAGGCGCTGGGCTACTGCGTCGACCCGGCCGGCGTCCGGGACAAGGACGGCATCACCGCCGCCCTGCTCGTCGCCGAGCTGGCGGCCGGCCTGGGGCAGCAGGGGCGGACGCTCACCGGCCTGCTGGACGACCTCGCCGTCGAGTACGGGCTGCACGCCACCGACCAGCTCTCGGTGCGGGTCGAGGACCTGACGCTGATCGCCGCGGCGATGACCCGGCTGCGCGAACAGCCGCCGGCCGCGCTCGCCGGGCTCACGGTGGACTCCGCCGAGGACCTGACCCGGGGCACCGACCGGCTGCCGCCGACCGACGGCCTGCGCTACCGGCTCGCCGGGGACGACGCGCGCGGTGTGGAGGCCGCGCGGGTCGTGGTCCGCCCGAGCGGCACCGAGCCCAAGCTCAAGTGCTACCTGGAGGTCGTGGTGCCGGTCGCCTCCGCCGCGGACCTCGACCGCGGCCGGGCGACGGCCTCGGCGGTGCTGGACGCGCTGAAGGCGGATCTGGCGGCCGCAGCGGGCATCTGACGCCCGCGCGCACCGCGCATCGACGTACGGGCCGCCGGGCCCGCGCGAGGGCCCTCGGGTGGGATCACCCGGGGGCCCTCCGCGTTTCCCCTCCGCTCCGCGACAACGGCTCGACGCCCGTCGGCGGATGACGGCCCGGCACCGGGGAGCGAGGAACGGACCGGCGCGAGCGTCAATGGAGGGACGGACCGGCGCCGGGGAGCGGGAAACGGACCGGCGCGAGCGTCAGTGGGTGACGGCGCGGCGTCAAGGAGCGAGCAACGGACCGGCACGGGCGTCCGTGGGTGACGGCGCGAGCACCGGCGGACGACAGCGCGGGCCTCAGCCGATGACGAACAGACCCGCCGTCAGGACCGCCCCGACCAGGCTCGGGACGATGACCTCTAGGGCCCAGCGCACCTGGGGCTCGCCCTGTGCCGACTCGTTGGCCGCGTTGCGCTCCGCCAACTCCCGCAGGTCGTCCACCGCCTGGTCGGACGGGGCGCGGCGGGCCGCGGTGTCGGAGACGTCGGCGGTGCCGGAGGTCCGGCCGTACGGGTCCTCGGAGGCGGCGCGGGCGGCCCGGCGCGCCGCGGTCTTGCGGGCCCGCAGCGACACGGGGATCGCCCACAGCTGGTAGGTACGGCCGCCCGCGAAGACCTCGCTGGAGTAGCCGGCCCGCACCCCCTCGACCGAGGCCCAGGGCAGCGTGATGGTCCGGAAGGGGTTGCGCACCCGGAGCCGGTCGGCGCCGGCGAACACCGCCGGGCGCAGGGTGAAGGCCACCACCAGCGGTACGACGAGCAGCAGCCCGGCCAGCGCCAGCCAGGGGGTGCGCCCCTCCCCGCGGATCACCGCGTCCCCGCCGAACCACAGGGCGAGCACGAGCAGCAGCACGCCGCCGACCAGCGCGGACGGCGAACGGTAGACGCGGTCGGCGAATCCCTGCTGCGACGCGGGCCGGGGTGCGGAGGAGTTGTCGGGGCTCGTCATGGGCCCGATTCTGCCCGATCGTCCGGATGCCGGACATTGCGTTCCGGCATCGAATACCGGCGTTCCCGGCGCCGTCACCCGCGCTCCGGGCCCGTTCCCGGGCCCCGGCGGCACGCACATCCACCGGGGTCCGCGGGGCCGTCCGGGGGAGCCCGTCCCGGCGGAAGAAGAGTTCGGGGGGTGACAGTTGCTACGCGCGTAGATATGCTCGGGTGGTGACCATGCCCACCACTGTTCCCGCATACGGCAGTGAAGCCGCGGAGCGCCTGGCGTCGATGGCGGACGTGACCGCCTCGGACGCCGCACTGCGCCGCTTCCTGCACGGCCTCCCGGGTGTCGACGCGGTCGGTCTGCAGGCCCGCGCCGCGATGCTCGGCACCCGCTCGATCAAGACCACGGCGAAGGCGTACGCCATCGACCTGGCGATCTCGATGATCGACCTGACGACGCTGGAAGGCGCGGACACCCCGGGCAAGGTCCGGGCGCTCTGCGCGAAGGGCGTCCACCCCGACCCGACGGACCGCTCCGTCCCGAAGGTCGCCGCCATCTGCGTCTACCCCGACATGGTGGCCACCGCCAAGGACGCGCTGGCCGGGTCCGGCATCCATGTCGCCTCCGTGGCCACGGCGTTCCCGGCGGGCCGGGCCGCGCTGCCGGTCAAGCTCGCCGACACCCGGGACGCGGTCGCCGCCGGTGCCGACGAGATCGACATGGTGATCGACCGGGGAGCCTTCCTCTCCGGCCGGTACCTGGACGTCTTCCAGGAGATCCAGCAGGTCAAGGAGGCCTGCGCGCGGCCGGACGGCACCGCCGCCCACCTCAAGGTGATCTTCGAGACCGGCGAGCTCCAGACGTACGACAACGTGCGGCGCGCCTCCTGGCTGGCGATGCTCGCCGGCGCGGACTTCATCAAGACCTCCACCGGCAAGGTCGCGGTGAACGCCACTCCCCCGGTCACCCTCCTCATGCTGGAGGCCGTCCGCGACTTCCGCGACGCCGTGGGTGTACAAGTGGGAGTGAAGCCCGCCGGCGGCATCCGCACGACCAAGGACGCGATCAAGTACCTGGTCATGGTCAACGAGACGCTGGGCGAGGAGTGGCTGACGGCGGACTGGTTCCGCTTCGGCGCCTCCAGCCTCCTCAACGACCTGCTGATGCAGCGCCAGAAGCTGAGCACCGGGCGTTACTCCGGTCCCGACTACGTGACGGTGGACTGATCCGACATGAGTTCAGCATTCGACTACGCACCCGCCCCCGAGTCCCGGGCGGTCGTGGACATCGCCCCCTCGTACGGGCTGTTCATCGACGGTGAGTTCACCGAGGCCTCGGACGGCAAGGTCTTCAAGACCGTCTCCCCGTCCTCCGAGGAGGTCCTCTCCGAGGTCGCCCAGGCGAGCGGCGAGGACGTCGACCGCGCCGTCCGGGCCGCCCGCACGGCGTTCGCGTCCTGGTCCGCCCTGCCGGGCGCCGAGCGCGCCAAGTACCTCTTCCGCATCGCCCGCATCGTCCAGGAGCGCTCGCGCGAGCTGGCGGTGCTGGAGTCGCTCGACAACGGCAAGCCGATTCGCGAGTCGCGGGACGCCGATCTGCCGCTGGTCGCCGCGCACTTCTTCTACTACGCGGGCTGGGCGGACAAGCTCTCGTACGCCGGCTACGGCGCCGACCCCAGGCCGCTGGGCGTGGCCGGGCAGGTCATCCCGTGGAACTTCCCGCTGCTCATGCTGGCGTGGAAGATCGCCCCCGCGCTGGCGGCGGGCAACACCGTCGTCCTCAAGCCGGCCGAGACCACCCCGCTGTCGGCCCTGTTCTTCGCGGACATCTGCCGCCAGGCCGGGCTGCCCAAGGGTGTCGTCAACATCGTCACCGGTGACGGCTCCACCGGCGCCGAGCTCGTCGCCCACGACGGCATCGACAAGGTCGCCTTCACCGGCTCCACCGAGGTCGGCAAGGCCATCGCCCGCACCGTGGCCGGCACCCGCAAGAAGGTCACCCTCGAACTGGGCGGCAAGGCGGCCAACATCGTCTTCGACGACGCCCCGATCGACCAGGCCGTCGAGGGCATCGTCAACGGCATCTTCTTCAACCAGGGCCACGTCTGCTGCGCGGGCTCCCGCCTCCTGGTCCAGGAGTCGGTCGCCGACGAGCTGCTGGACGCCCTCCGGCGCCGGATGAGCACCCTCCGGGTCGGCGACCCGCTGGACAAGAACACCGACATCGGCGCGATCAACTCGGCCGAGCAACTGGCCCGCATCCGCAGCCTCGCCGACGCGGGCGAGGCCGAGGGCGCCGAGCGCTGGGCCCCGGCCTGCGAACTGCCCTCCTCCGGCTACTGGTTCGCGCCGACCCTCTTCACCGGCGTGACCCAGGCGCACCGCATCGCCCGCGAGGAGATCTTCGGCCCGGTGCTGTCGGTGCTGACCTTCCGCACCCCGGCGGAGGCCGTGGAGAAGGCCAACAACACGCCGTACGGGCTGTCGGCGGGCATCTGGACGGAGAAGGGCTCGCGCATCCTGTGGATGGCCGACCAGCTCCGGGCCGGCATCGTCTGGGCCAACACGTTCAACAAGTTCGACCCGGCCTCCCCCTTCGGCGGCTACAAGGAGTCGGGCTACGGCCGCGAGGGCGGCCGCCACGGTCTGGAGGCCTACCTCAATGTCTGATCGCCTGGGTGTCCTGAAGACCTACAAGCTGTTCGTCGGGGGCAAGTTCCCCCGTTCCGAGAGCGGGCGGGTGTACGAGGTGACCGCAGCAACATCCTCCGGTGACGCGGCGGGCCGGGGCGCCTGGCTGGCGAACGCCCCGCTCTCCTCCCGCAAGGACGCCCGGGACGCGGTGGTGGCCGCCCGCAAGGCGTTCGGCGGCTGGTCGGGCGCGACCGCGTACAACCGCGGCCAGATCCTCTACCGGATCGCGGAGATGCTGGAGGGCCGGCGCGGCCAGTTCGCCGCCGAGGTCGCCGACGCGGAGGGCCTGAGCGCCGCCGAGGCCGCCGCGCAGGTGGACGCCGCGATCGACCGCTGGGTCTGGTACGCGGGCTGGTCCGACAAGGTCGCCCAGATCGCCGGTTCGGCGAACCCGGTGGCGGGGCCGTTCTTCAACCTCTCCACCCCGGAGCCGACCGGTGTGGTGGCCGTCCTGGCCCCGCAGGAGTCCTCGTTCCTCGGTCTGGTGTCGATGATCGCCCCGGCGATCGTCACCGGCAACACCGTGGTGGTGGCCGCCGCCGAGCGGGCCCCGCTGCCCGCGCTGTCCCTGGGCGAGGTGCTGGCCACCTCCGACCTGCCGGGCGGTGTGGTCAACGTGCTGTCCGGGCGGACCGCGGAGATCGCGGCCCCGCTCGCGGCGCACCAGGACGTCAACGCGATCGACCTCGCGGGCGCCGACGCCGCTCTGGCGAAGGACCTGGAGACGGCCGCGGCCGACAACCTCAAGCGGGTGCTGCGCCCGTCCGCCACGGACTGGACCGCCGACCCGGGCACGGACCGGCTCCTGGCCTTCCTGGAGACCAAGACGGTCTGGCACCCCATCGGAATCTGACCACCGCTCCACCCGCACGAGCCCCCACCGGCCCCGGCCGGTGGGGGCTCGTCGGGGTGCGGGGGCGGTCTCCTACCCGGTTGGGGGCACCGGCGCGGACGGGGCGGGGTTGGCGCCATTTGGACAGCTCAGGGCAGATAGGTCTTCTGCCACTCGATCGAGGTCATCGTCAGCGCGGCCTCGGCGAGCGCCTGGGCCGACGGCGTCTTCAGCTTCGAGAGGCTGCTGTCGATCCACGGCTGGACGTTGGAACACCCCTGCTCGCGGTACTCGACGGCCTGAATGAGGCATTCGAGCTTGTCGGCGTCGTGCGCGCAGATCACTTCGGGAGAGTCGCCGTTCTCGTACTCCTCCACGATGCGCTGCGCCCCGGCCTTCACCGCCGGGTGCGCGGCTGACACCTGGTCCGCGGTGACCTTCTCGTTGCCGGCGGCTTCGAGGTAGCGACGGCCGATGTGCGGAATGTCGCTGACGCGGGTCTCCTGAGTGTCGTGCCAGAGCCCGAGGAGGGCCGTCTTCGCCGGATCGGCACCCTCCATCATGGCGAGCACGGATCCGATGAGGGCGACCCTGAAGCTGTGCTCGGCGATCGTCTCGGGGTCCTTGACCCCGGCGATCCACCACCCGGACCGCTTGGCGCGCTTCAGCATCCCCATCTCCAGCAGGAAGCCCGCCGTGCCCTTCGCCTGCTCCTGCTCTGTGTCCGCCATGAGATGCGTCCTCCGGTGCGCTATGGGTGATTCTCGCGTAGAACGTAATGCACTGAACTGAGCTCCCGCCTTGATCGCGGTGAGATTCGGCGATCGCCGAGTAGCTGCTCGGTCCGCCCATTGAGCTGCTTCGTCAGGTCAGGGGCCGCGAGAGGCAGCCATCGGTGGGCAGTCAGCAAGGCCCAGAGGGAATGGACGTAGAGGTCCGCGTAGCCGGGTGCCTGGTGCAGGCCACTCACGAGGCCGTACAGCAGGCGAACGGGCTCCCAGTCCCGGGGCCGGTCCCGCATGAAGCCGTCGTTCGCCTGAGGCCCCCGGATCGCTCCCAACCAGTAGGCCCAGTAGTTCAGGTTCGCAGTCTCCGCCGCGTCGTCATCGACAATGGCACGGTCGATGAAGTCGAGAAGTGGCTGATTGTCTCCCAAGCGGACAAGGGCAGTTGCTGTCGAGCGCGCCGCCGCCCAGTGCGGCGTCCAGCCTCGGGTAGCGGCGAGGTCTCGGCGCGCGTGCAAGGCGTGCGCCATCCACGATGCGACCTCCGGGCTCTTGTCATAGGAGCAGAGGTAGAGAGCCTGACGGCGAAGGAGAGTCCCGTCGCCACCCACTCGAACGGCCTCTTCGGAGGCCTCTCTGAGCGTTGCGAAAAACCGGCCCCGTTCGGACGGCGGAAGTAGAGGAGCGCCAGCAACTGGACCGCGTATCGGCTTCGTTGGCCGGTCCGCGAGAGCCGGTGGTGTTGTGCCGTTGAGCGCCCAGTTGATCATGTGCGCCGTATCGCGCGTGTGCACCCAATCCGCGAGGGGATGCCGCCTCTCGGGGTCGGGCGCAAGGGTGGCACCGATGATCCTGTCCGCGTCCATTGCCGCATCGAGCAGGTTGAGAACGCTGGGGTCGGCTCCGTAAGCCAGCAGGCTTCGCCGCAAGTGGAGTAGGGCGCCGGCCTTGATGTTGGCGAGTGGCCTGCGGCCGGACTCCCATCCCTGCCACGTGGCAAGATCAACATTCATGGCTTCAGCCATGCTGACCTGCGTGCTCTGCGCATGCAGCACGCTTTCTCGGGCCATGCGCAGCACGAACCCAGCAATGGCGCCCGTTGCCGCACGCCCCTGCGAGGCACCTCTCCAGGCCATGCCGCCCCCTGTGACCTTCTGCTACCCAACTCGTACTCACGGTCAGTCCTACTCCATCCCGAACGACCGTAGGTTCAAGTTGCGTCATCGACCACTACCCGTTGTGACGGGCGAGGTTGACGTCGTAGCTGCCGACGGCCGTACTCGAGCTTTTGCCGTCAGCGGCTTGCCTGGAGGAGAGCTGCTGCCCTGAATCGCCGCCGGGGCAGCAGCTCAGCTCAACGCTCTTGGAGAGGTATCCCCGTGATCGTCACAGTCGCCAGAGCCACCGGGACAGGTGCACCGGGCTACAGCGAAACCTTCCCGTGTAAGCCGGAGTCGGCACAGCGTGCCCGCCTGCTCGTCTCCGTCGCCCTCAGCGCTTGGGGCATAAGGGAGCTGGACGGCGCCGGGACGCAGATCGTCGCGGAGCTTGTGAACAACTCGATCAGCCACACAGGCTCCCGTGCCATCCGCGTGGTGGTCTCCCGCAAGGACGCAACGGTGCGTATCGGTGTAGTCGACAGGAGCCGGGATGTGCCTGTGTTGGGCAAACCTGACGGCGAATCGGAGAACGGTCGTGGCCTGCTCCTGGTCGATGCCCTCAGCACGAACTGGGGCTACGACAGGAAGCGCTGGGGCAAGGTCGTCTGGGCAGAGCTGCTGAACCCCGAGGACCTCTCCGCGGAAGTGTGACCGCAAGCGTTCGGTGCGGCAGGCAATGCGACGCAACGTCTCCCTCATGCGCTTGGTTTCCCCCACTCGCGGTGCGGGCGCCGAGCCGAATGAGCTTCGCCCGAACGGCGCCTGGGATCACCCGGCACCGGACCGAGACTCGATCTCCGGTGCCGCGTCCGACGGCGCCACGCCATCAAACGTCAGGACATCACAGGAGGAGGAACACATGCCCACACACCGATTAGCCGTACGGAACTATCTCGGCGGTTCGGCACTGACACCGGACGACCTGACCATGGTCGCCCTCATGCGCGAGGACGACGATGCCGTGCCCCACCCAATGCCGACCCTGACCGTGCGGGAGTTGCCGGGCACCGTGGCAGCCCTGAAGACCCTCGGCGTGCGATCAGTAAAGATCTTTGCCGGCTCCCGGATCCGGGACGCCCGCGCCTCGCAAAACGCCTCACCCACGGGCCTGATGGCCCGGGCGATCAAGGCCGCGAAGACCGCTTGGCCCGACATTGCTGTGATCACGGAGACATGCGTGTGTTCACACAACGATTCCGGCGAATGCTGGCTGGCCGATGAGCGCGGCGTCATGGACCTGAAGGAGACCACAGAGGTCATGGCGACGCAGGCGGTGATGCAAGCCGAGGCCGGCGCCGACATCGTGGGACCGGCTGCCATGCTTCCTGGATCGGTGCGCGCTGTGCGCGAGGCCCTGGATGCCGCAGGGCACACGGACGTCGCCATCATGCCGCACCTGATCTTCGAATCATCCCTCTATGAGGGTTACCGCTCCACCATGGCAGCAGCACCCCGTTCCGGAGCACGGGCCTTCCAGATCAGCCCGCGACGACCGGGCCAGGCCGTACACGCTGCGCAAGCGATGGTCGACGAGGGCGCGGACATGATCCTCACCGAGCCCGCCCTCCACACGGTCGACACCCTCGTGCACCTCAAGGACAAGATCCCGGTACCGGTAATGCCCTTCTCCGTGAGCGGTGAGTACCTTCGCCTCACCGACTGCCGCGACGACGGACGGCGAGACGTGGGGGGCCTGATGGAGGCGTACACGGTCCTCAAGCGTGCGGGTGCCGACCGGGTGATCACCTACGGCGCTCTGGAGATCGCCCGCGCGCTCAGGGCTTCCTGATCCCGGCCAGGATGTTGTCCGCTCCCTGGGCCAAAAGGTCTGCAGCAACACAGGAGCCAAGCTTCTCGGGGGTGTCGAACGGGCCCTCCCCGGCCGCCGTGACCTGCTGCGCACCGTCGAGAGACGTCACGGCAGCGGAGAGCCGGAGAAGGCCATCCGGGCCAATCCGACCCCAGGCGCCGACAGGGACGGAGCAGCCTCCATGGAGCTCGGCCAGGAGGGCGCGCTCGGCACGCACGCAGGCGTCAACGCGTAGGTCTCCAGTCTGTGCAAGGAGCTCGGCGGCCGGGGAGTCGACGCGGACTTGAATGCCGAGCGCGCCTTGCCCGGGGGACGGAGGGAAGACGGCGGGGTCCAGTACCTCATGCACCTCGGGCGTCAGGCCGAGGCGGTTCAGTCCCGCCGCCGCGAGCACCACTGCATCAAGGGCGCCCTTGGTCGTCCGCGCGAGCCGCCCGGGAACGTTTCCTCGGATCGGCACAATGTCCAGGTCCGGACGCAGGGCGAGGAGCTGAGCGACGCGACGCGGGGCGCCGGTTCCAACCCGAGCCCCCCTCGGCAGGCCCCGCAGCGTCGATCCGCACAGCACGTCGCGCAGGTCTTCGCGCGGTCCGGGAGTCGTCAGCAGGAGCGTGCCTTCGTGCACGGAGGTGGGAAGGTCTTTGAGCGAGTGCACGATCACGTCGACCCGCCCGGTGACGAGCGCTGCCTCCTGGTTCGTGGAGAAGGCACTCCCACCGGCCGCCTTGGCGACCTCGGCGAGAGTCGGAGTCACGCGGTCCTGGTCGCCGCCCTCGAGCACGATCTCCCGCTTGAACGTCACCCCGGGGAACTGCTCGGCGATCGGCGCAAGCCATTCCGTGACCTGTGTCCGCGCCAATTTGCTGGCTCGGGAACCGATGCGCACCACATCGCCCATTCGGGTCAACTCCTCGCCTCAAACGGCTCGTTGACACCCGACCATACTTGCACCAGAAGCATGCACTTTCCGACAATTTGTCACTAAAGAGGGCCGCGGTGGAACCTCGACATATGGAGGACCACTCCTCAGTCGTACCCCTGGCGCCGCGCGAGCCGCCAATCACCGGCCCCGCCCCGGCTCCCCGAACGTGCGGTGTCTCCGCAGACACCCCTCGCAGCCACCCACGACCGGCCTGGGACCGCTCCGCAACCACGGGTTCCGGAGCCGCGCCCCGATGCGCGACAATGGTGACCCGTGACCTCCCCTCATCGTTCCGCCCGCGTCGTGCTGCTGACGGGGCCGTCGGGCTCCGGCAAGTCCTCCCTCGCGTCCCGCACGGGCTTCCCCGTGCTGCAACTGGACGACTTCTACCGGGAGGCCCACGAGGAAGCATTCCCCGGCGGCACGCGCGGTCCGATGCCGTTGCTTCCGGACGGCGCCATCGACTGGGACTCGCCGCAGTCCTGGGACGCCGACGCCGCGGTGGCCGCCATCACGGCGCTGAGCTGCGACGCTGCGACCGACATCCCGGTGTACGACATCGCCACCAGCTCCCGGGCGGGCACGGCCCGGCTCGACATCGGCGGGGCACCGGTGTTCATCGCGGAGGGTGTCTTCGCCGCCGACATCGCCGAACGGTGCCGGGAGCTGGGCGTCCTGGCGGACGCGCTGTGTCTGCGCGGCCGGCCGTTCACCACCTTCCGGCGGCGGCTGGTGCGGGATCTGCGGGAGGGCCGCAAATCGGCCGCGGTGCTGGTCCGACGGGGCTGGCGGCTGATGCGCGCGGAGCGGGAGATCGTCGCCCGGCAGACGGCGCTCGGCGCGCACCCCTGCGGCAAGGAGGAGGCGTTCGCCCGGATCGCCTCGGCCGCGGAACGCCGCACTCCCGCCCGCTCCGGCCACGGCCCCGCCCGTACGGTCAGCGCCTGACAGCCGCGCCCGACATCAGCGTCCGACCCGGAACGGTGCCCGGGCAGCCCCGCTCGGCGGGACGGACCGGCGGGACGGCCCGGAAGGTGGAACGGGACCGGCGGGACGGCCGGAAACGCGAAACGGGACGGGGAGGGCGGCGCCCGGAAAACGGAACGGGACCGAGCAGACCCCCCGGCCACTCGGTCCCGCCTTGTCGCACCGCCGCTCCCCCGAGCGGCGGCCCCCGTGATCCCCCCGTGTTTCCCCCGTACGGCCCGTCCGTCCCCCGATGGACGGGCCTCTGCCGCTCCCCCCGGGGCGGCAGCCCCCGTTTCCCCCCTGCCTTCAGGCGACCAGCTCGCCGAAGGACTCCTCCGCGTCACGGCCGAAGCTCAGGACTTCGTCCTCGCGCAGCCGGCGCAGGGAGCGCCAGATGCTGCTCTTGACCGTGCCGACGCTGATGTTCAGAATGTCCGCGATCTCCGGATCGGTGCGGCCCTCGTAGTAGCGGAGCACGAGCATCGTCCGCTGAGGCTCGGGCAGCCGGGCCAGGGCCTGCCACAGGACGGCCCGCAGCTCGGTGCCGCGCATCGCGTCCTGGTCGCCCGCGGTCTCCGGCAGTTCCTCGGTCGGGTACTCGTTGAGCTTGCGCCGGCGCCAGGCGCTGATGTGCAGGTTCGTCATCGTGCGGCGCAGGTAGCCGCCGACCGCGGCCTTGTCGCTGATCCGGTCCCAGGCCCGGTAGGTCGAGAACAGCGCGCTCTGCAGCAGGTCCTCGGCCTCGTAGCGGTCCCCGGTCAGGTGGTATGCCGTCGCGTACAGGGAGGCGCGGCGCTCCTGGACGTAGGCGGTGAACGCCGCTTCGGCCTTCACCGACTCCGCCCGGTCGCTCCGCTTCCCCGTTTCCTCCCTGTACGACGGCTTCGCGGCGGCGCCGCCGGCGACCGTGAACGCGTCGATCGCCACACGGTACGGCGGCCTGCCGCGTCCGGCGCCGCGAGCGCACCCCCGCCCGCTCACGGCACCGGACTTCTCGGGGCTCCGGGCGGCCGGAAGGTGGCCGACGCGGAGCGCGTCCCTGGACGTGTGGTGGTGGCCGACGGGCGTGGCCGTGCGAATCACTGCGCTGGTGGTCCCGGTGTGCAGTGTGTTCATCTCGCGCCCCCCGTCGGTGAAGCCTTGAGTCGGTCGGTTGTCCCCGGGCCGTTGTCCTGCCCGGTGCACAACAGACTGCCGGGCCAGTTTCATCGGGCTGTCCGTCGACTGTCACAGGCCTGTCACAGGCCCCGGACCGGCGCGGGGAGGGCGGATCCGGCCCGGCGGGGACCGGCGAGGTCGAACTACCGGTGCTCCTTGGGCCAGAATGACCGACGTGCCTTTCCTGTTGCTGATCGAGGACGACGACGCCATCCGCACGGCTCTCGAGCTGTCCCTGTCCCGCCAGGGCCACCGCGTGGTGGCCGCGGCCACGGGTGAGGACGGCCTGAAACTGCTGCGTGAGCAGCGGCCGGACCTGATCGTGCTGGACGTGATGCTGCCGGGGATCGACGGTTTCGAGGTGTGCCGGAGGATCCGGCGCACCGACCAACTGCCGATCATTCTGCTGACCGCGCGCAGCGACGACATCGACGTCGTGGTGGGCCTGGAGTCGGGCGCCGACGACTATGTGCTCAAACCGGTGCAGCCGCGGGTGCTCGACGCCCGGATCCGTGCCGTGCTGCGGCGCGGCGAGCGGGAGTCCAACGACGCGGCGACCTTCGGCTCCCTGGTGATCGACCGGTCGGCGATGACCGTGACGAAGGACGGGGAGGACCTCCAGCTGACCCCGACCGAGCTGCGGCTGCTGCTGGAGCTGAGCCGGCGGCCGGGGCAGGCGCTGTCGCGGCAGCAGCTGCTGCGGCTGGTGTGGGAGCACGACTACCTCGGTGACTCCCGCCTGGTGGACGCCTGTGTGCAGCGGCTGCGGGCGAAGGTGGAGGACGTGCCGTCCTCGCCGACGCTGATCCGTACGGTCCGGGGTGTCGGCTACCGACTGGACAGTCCGCAGTGACGGACCGTCCTCAGCCGCCCGGCCGGGTGCGCGGCTGGGCGGCGGGCAAGCTGCGCCTGACCAGTCTGCGGCTGCGGCTGGTCGTCGTGTTCGCCCTGGTCGCGCTGACCGCCGCGGTGTCCGCGTCCGGTATCGCCTACTGGCTGAACCGGGACGCGGTGCTCACCCGTACCCAGAACGCCGCGCTCAACGACTTCCGCAAGTCGCTGGAGGACAACGCCGGTTCGCTCCCGCTGCGCCCGCCGTGCGACCAGCTCCAGGACGCCGCGAACCGGATGGCGAGCACCACCCAGCACTACGAGGTGGTGCTGATCGACAAGGAGCGGGACGGCAGCGACTGCGCCGCGCCCTCGGACTCCGGCATATTCACCCTGGACGCGGTGCCCGCCGCGCTGCGCAAGGCGGTCAACAAGGAGCGTCCGGCGGACGAGGGGGACGGGCTGCCGTACCACCTGTACTGGCAGCGGCGGACGATCGGCGGGGACCCGTTCCTGGTCGGTGGCGCCAAGGTGATCGGTGACGGCCCGACCGGTTACATGCTGAAGTCGCTCGCCTCCGAGCGCGACGACCTGAACTCCCTGGCCTGGTCGCTGGGGATCGCCACGGCGCTGGCGCTGGTCGGCTCGGCGCTGCTGGCGCAGGCGGCCGCGACGACGGTGCTGCGGCCCGTGCAGCGGCTCGGCAAGGCGGCGCAGCAGTTGGGGGAGGGCAAGCTCGACACCCGGCTGCGGGTGTCCGGCACCGACGAACTCGCCGATCTCTCCCGGACGTTCAACCGGACCGCCGAGTCCCTGGAGGCCCGGGTCGCGGAGCTGAGCGCCCGGGAGGCGTCCAGCCGCCGGTTCGTCGCCGACATGTCGCACGAGCTGCGCACCCCGCTCACCGCGATCACGGCGATGACGGAGGTGCTGGAGGACGAGGCGGACAGCCTCGACCCGATGATCGAACCGGCCGTCCGCATGGTGGTGACCGAGACCCGCCGGCTGAGCGACCTGGTGGAGAACCTCATGGAGGTCACCCGGTTCGACGCGGGCACGGCGCGGCTGGTGCTGGACGACGTGGACGTGGCGGACATGGTCACCGCGTGCATCGACGCCCGCGCCTGGCTGGACGCGGTGGAACTGGACGCCGAGCGCGGCCTCGTGGCCCGGCTCGATCCGCGGCGGCTCGACGTGATCCTGGCGAACCTCATCGGGAACGCGCTGAAGCACGGCGGTTCGCCGGTGCGGGTCTCGGTCCGCACGGTCGCCGCCGGTACGCCGGAGGCGGAGCTGGTCGTCGAGGTCAGGGACCACGGTCCGGGCATCCCGGAGGACGTCCTGCCGCATGTCTTCGACCGCTTCTACAAGGCGAGCGCCTCCCGGCCGCGTTCCGAGGGCAGTGGACTGGGGCTGTCCATCGCGCTGGAGAACGCCCATGTCCACGGCGGTGAGATCGCCGCGGCCAACTCGGCCGACGGCGGTGCGGTGTTCACCCTGCGGCTGCCCATGGACACGTCCCGGCTGGGGCCGGACGAGGACGAACAGGACGAGCGTTGATGCGCCAGCACCCGCGGACCGGACTCGGCCGCCTTCTCCGCCTGCCCGGCCCCCTGCGCGCCGCGGCGCCCGGAGGGACGGAATCCGGGGGCGCACCGGGGCCGTTCGGGCTCCCGGGCCTCCGGGCGGGGCAGGTCCGTCCGGAGGGTCAGGGCCGTCGGGCGGGTCAGGGCCGCCGTTCGCCGCAGATCCGCCGGGCGGGGAGCGTGGCCGCGGCCGCGCTGATGCTGGGCACGGCGGGCTGCGGCATCCGCGGGACGTCCGTGCCGGTGGACGCCGGGGCGGCCCCCTCGCGGGCCTCCTGCCAGGTGGCCGGCGGCGACCGGACCGAACCCGCGGACTCGCCGTCGTCCGTACCGGTCAAGGCCTATCTGGTCTGCAGCATGCAGATCATGCCGGTGGACCGGACGGTGCAGCTCCCCGAGGGCCGGCTGGTGGCGGACCGGCTGCGGGTCGCCCGCGCCCTCGTCGACGAGCTCCAGGCCCAGCCCGACGCGGCCGAGGAGGAGGCCGGGTTCTCCACGGAGGTGCCGGGCGCCCTGGAGGTCACCGGCCCGCGCAAGGACGACCCGAAGGACGCGCTGCGGCTGAGCCGGCTCCCCGACGAGCTGCCGCCGTACGCGCTGGCCCAGTTGGTGTGCACGTTCGCCGAAACGCTGCGCAGCGGCGGTGTGGTGGCCGAGAAGGAGCCCTCGGTGATGCTCGGCGGCCCGTCGGACGACTCCCTGGAGCGCTACGCGTGCACCGAGGGCCTGCGGACCAGGCCGGAGGCCGCGCCCACCGACGGCACGCCGGTGGAGTGACCGCCGGCGGGTGCGGACTCTGCGCAACCGTCGGCGGGTGCGGACTCTCCGCGCAGGCCGGGCGTCCGGGGGCCGGAGTCGATGCCGGTGCCGGGGCGGGCCGGGGCCGGAGCTGGCCAGGGCCGGTGAGGGAGTGCGGGCGCGATGCCGGTGCCGGAGCGCGGCCGGCGGGACCGAGCGGTCGATGCGCACGGCGGTCGGCATCACCCGGCCGGGCGGCGCCGCCAGGTCCGGGGGCAGGCCAGGGCCGGGACTGACCAGGGCCGGTGAGGGAGCCCGGTCGCCGCGCCGGTGCCGGGGCGTGCCCGAGCCCGGTGGCGGGCCGGCCGCCGGAGTTCAACCGGCCGGTAACCAGCGAGTAACAGCTGGAAGACAGCCGGACGCGCCGGAACCGGCTTCCCCGGAAGCGGCGTCCTCCTGGGCGTGCAGCGTCATGGCTCCGGCGAGCGCCCTCCCTCCCCCTCCCGCGCGACAGGATTCGTCCTCCTGGCCGTGCATCTGTCGATGGTCGGCTGGTTCACCCTGCGTCCGCTGACGGTGCCGTGGGTGGCCGCGACCAATCTGCGGCCGCTGGCCACCATCCGGGCCCAACTGGCCCAGGGGCCCTGGGACGCGGCCCACTTCCTCGGCCCGTGGCTGCTGTTGCTGGCGCCGCTGGGCGTGCTGCTGCCGGTGGTCACCGGGCGGCTGGACGGTTCGCTGGTGGGCTCGTTGGCGCACACCGTGTTCACCGGCGCGATGGTGTCGCTGGGCATCGAGCTGCTGCAGACCGACGTCCCGGGGCGCACCCTCGATGTGGATTCCCTGCTGCTCAACACCGCTGGGGTCGCGATCACCCACCTGCTGCTGGTCCCACCGCTGCGGGCGTGGGCGCGACGGCAGAAGAGTGCCGTGCCGGAGAACGGTGCCGCGCCGGCCGTGCCCCGCCCCCGCGAGGAGGCGGCGCCGGCGGAATCGGCACGACGGCTGACCGAGGTCGGCAGCGCCCTGTGAGCGGGGCGCCGGGCCGACCGCCGGGAGGCGAGAGCCGACCGGTGACGAGGGCCGACACGTGACGATGGTCGCCGAGTGACGAAGACGGCGCCCCGCCCGTACGCGCTGTACGGGCGGGGCGCCGTCGTGCCGGGGTGGGCCCGGGAACCGCGGTCAGCCGATCGGCAGGCCGGCGCCGGAACCGGAGGAGTTGATGTTGCCGACGGGCAGGCCGCCGAGCAGACCGGTCTGCGACCCCTTGCCCGCCTTCTTCTTGCCCTGAACACCCTGGACGTCCCGGGTGTTCTGCTGCTTCCGGGCGAGGTTGCCGTCGAGCGGGAGCCGGGACAGGGTCTGGTTCATGCTCTGGTCGAGGGCGCCCTCACTGGCACGGACGGCCTGCTGGCCTCCCGGCACGTCCTTGACCGCGTTCTCCACGGGCAGCTGGGTCTGCACACCGTCGGCGGCGGCGGTCCCGGCCGCGGCGACGGCGAAAGCGGCACCGAGCACGGCGGCACCGAGGGTCTTGGCGGTTCCCTGCTTCATGGAATTACGTCCTCGTGGTGGGGAGTCGTGAGCGGCACCGGGACTCGGGCAGACCGAAGAACGCGAGCCGTGACCGCGGGACTCCGCAACGTAGCCACTCCGCAGGGCACCCGCAAACATGCGAGGGGACCGGCCGGGTCGCGTGTCCCGGCCGGTCCCCTCGCTTCCGCTCCGCCCTACCGGTCGGAGCCGGAGGTGCTGGTGGCAGCCGGTTCGATGGCGGTCTGCCGGAACAGCCACTCGGACTTCAGCTCCGCGTACCCGGGCTTGATCACGTCATTGATCATGGCGAGCCGTTCATCGAAAGGAATGAACGCCGACTTCATCGCATTGACGGTGAACCACTGCATGTCGTCGAGGGTGTAGTGGAAGGTCTCCACCAGCCGCTCGAACTCGATGCTCATGCTGGTGCCGCTCATCAGCCGGTTGTCCGTGTTGACGGTGGCGCGGAAGTGGAGCTTCCGGAGCAGCCCGATCGGGTGCTCGGCGTACGAGGAGGCGGCGCCCGTCTGGAGGTTGGAGGTCGGGCACAGCTCCAGCGGGATGCGCTTGTCCCGAACGTACGAGGCCAGGCGGCC
Source organism: Streptomyces sp. NPDC002055 (assembly GCF_040296705.1). Taxonomy (NCBI): domain Bacteria; kingdom Bacillati; phylum Actinomycetota; class Actinomycetes; order Kitasatosporales; family Streptomycetaceae; genus Streptomyces; species Streptomyces sp. NPDC002055. The sequence continues at coordinate 73,981 of NZ_JBEOXS010000028.1, read as the reverse complement.
GAGCTTGACCGTGCCGCCCTCGGTGACCTCGATGTCGTCGATGATCCGGACGCCGTGGCCGAGCCGGTCGGCGCCGCACCACTGGAGCGCCTGCCAGATGGACGGCAGACCGAACGCCTCACCCGCGTGGATGGTGAAGTGGTTGTTCTCGCGCTTCAGGTACTCGAAGGCGTCGAGGTGGCGGGTGGGCGGGTAGCCGGCCTCCGCACCCGCGATGTCGAAGCCGACGACGCCCTGGTCGCGGTAGGCGTTGGCGAGTTCGGCGATCTCCAGGGCGCGGGCGGCGTGGCGCATCGCGGTGAGCAGGGCGCCCACCCGGATGCGGTTGCCGTCCTCGCGCGCCCGGCGCTCGCCCTCGCGGAAGCCCTCGTTCACGGCCTCGACGACCTCTTCGAGGCTGAGCCCGCCTTCGAGGTGCTGCTCGGGCGCGTAGCGGATCTCGGCGTACACGACGCCGTCCGCGGCGAGGTCCTCGGCGCACTCGGCGGCCACCCGGACCAGCGCCTCGCGCGTCTGCATGACGGCGCAGGTGTGCGCGAAGGTCTCCAGGTAGCGCTCCAGGGAGCCGGAGTCCGCGGCTTCCCGGAACCAGACGCCGAGCTTGTCGGGCTCGGTCTCCGGCAGCCCGTCGTAGCCCGTCTCGCGGGCCAGCTCGATGATCGTGCCGGGACGCAGACCACCGTCGAGGTGATCGTGCAGCAGCACCTTGGGGGCCCGGCGGATCTGGTCCGGACTGGGGGTGTTGGTGGTCTCGCTCGTCATTTCCGCACTCTAACGCCTACGCGCGTAGAGCACCCCGAACGATACGGAACGGTGACCCGCGCGCAGGGTGGTGTGCACCGGCGCGTCTGCCATCGTTCTGCCATGGCTCAGCAAGCAGTGCCGGTGCGGGGTGCCCGGCTGGGGCGGGCGGCGGGAGCGACCGGGGCGGACGCGACGGTCCACGGGGTGGTGCTGCTGCTTCCGGGCGGGCAGCCGGTGAGCACCCGGCGGCAGTCGCCGGTGACCGCCGCGGCGGCCCGGCCGCTGGCCCGGCGGCTGGCCCGGGCGGGGCGCGCCGACGGGCTGGTCACCCATGTGGTGCGGTACCGCTACCGCGGGTGGAACGGCGCCGCGTCCCACCCGGTGGAGGACGCCCGCTGGGCGGTGGACGAGGCGGTGCGGCGGTACGGCGATGTGCCCGTCTGTCTGGCCGGCACCGACATGGGCGCCCGCGCCGCCCTGCACGCCGCGGACCACACGGCCGTCAACTCCGTGCTGGCCCTGGCCCCTTGGCTGCCGCAGCAGGCGCGGGAGAGCCCGGCGGCCTCCGAGCCGGTGCGGCAGCTCGCGGGCCGGCACGTCCTGCTGGTCCACGGCACCGACGACGCACGGACCGATCCGGAGCTGTCCTACCGGCTGGCGGAGCGGGCGAAGAAGGTCAACCGTGACGTGTGCCGGTTCGAGGTCCACACCGACGGCCACGGCCTGACCCAGTACCGCGCCGAAGTGCTGGCCCTGGCCACGGACTTCGTGCTGGGCGCGGTCCTCGCCCGCGGTTTCTCCCGCCCGGTCGCCGACGCGCTGGCCGCTCCCCCGCCGCTGGGGCTGCGCATGCCGCTGGCGGCAGGCTTCCGGGCGTCGCTGCGGCGGTGACAGCGCGTGGCGACGGCCTTCGGTGTCGCTGCGGCGGTGAACGGCGTGTGGCGGCGGTTCGGGGCGTCGCCGCGACGGTGGAGCCGCGGGGCGGCATCCGGGGCACAGGGGCCCGTTCTCCGGCGCCGGGAGCGGGTCCGCTCCCGCCCACCGGCCGCTCCCGGTGGGCGGCGGGCCGTGCCGCGCTCCCCCGGGCCCGGCCCCCCTAAAGGGCGGGCAGCGCTTCGGACCACGCCCCCGGACCGGTCACCGTGCTAGTCTCGGGCCGAGTTGCAGTTGTGGTTCCCATCGAATCCAGGTGTTCTGGTCGGGTCTTTCGTCGGCGGGTTCATTTTGTGTACCGGCTCCCGAGCCGGGCGAGGCAATCATCTCGGCGACACGGGAGCCGCACGGTGCGGTTCCCGAGACAACCCCCGGAAAGGGACTGGCTATGGCAACCGGCACTGTGAAGTGGTTCAACTCCGAAAAGGGCTTCGGCTTCATCGAGCAGGACGGCGGCGGCCCCGACGTCTTCGCCCACTACTCGAACATCGCCGCTCAGGGCTTCCGTGAGCTGCTTGAGGGCCAGAAGGTCAGCTTCGACCTCACCCAGGGCCAGAAGGGCCCGCAGGCGGAGAACATCACCGCCCTCTGACGCCCCGCGCGTATTGGGGCCCGCACCCTGAGGTGCGGGCCCCAGGCATTTCCGCACGACTCGCACACCGGCACACCGCCGCACGAGGGCTGCCCCCTTCCCGGCAGCACCGCCCAGCAGCACCGCCCGGCCGCACGGCCCGGCCTCCGCCGTCCGGAGCGCCGGAGGCCGCCGCACCACGGAATGAATGTTCACCGCAATATTCACCGGCCGGCACCGGCCGTTTTCCGGCCGATCCATTCTCCGCATTCCACCCGGTTCGTTCCTGCGTTTTCCCGCGCCCGCCGCTGTCCGGGAATTCCTCGATACGTGCCGTATCGAGGAGGTTCCTATGAACCGAAAGTTCCGCCCGAAGGACCGTTCCGGCCGCCCCGCGGCCGATCCCGCACGTGGTTCCGGCAACCGCTCCCGCGCCGGGCGCGGGGCCGGACGGGGGTCCGGACGCCCGTCCGGGCGCTCCGGTGCGGGGCGTCAGGACTTCGCGCCGCCGGCCACCGTCACCCCGGGGCTCCCGCCCGCCGAGTCGTTCGCCGACCTGGACTTCCCGGCCGGACTGCACACGGCGCTGACCGCCGAGGGCGTGACCGAGCCCTTCCCGATCCAGGCGGCCACCCTGCCGGACGCGCTGGCCGGCCGGGACGTCCTGGGCCGCGGCCGCACCGGCTCGGGCAAGACCCTGGCCTTCGGGCTGGCCGTGCTGGCCCGTACCGCCGGGCAGCGCGCCGAGCCGCGCCAGCCGCTGGCGCTCGTCCTGGCCCCGACCAGGGAGCTCGCCCAGCAGGTCACCGAGGCGCTCACCCCGTACGCGAAGGCGCTGCGGCTGCGGCTGGCCACCGTCGTCGGCGGTATGTCGATCGGCCGCCAGGCCGGGGCGCTGCGCGGCGGGTGCGAGGTCGTCGTGGCCACCCCCGGGCGCCTCAAGGATCTGGTGGAGCGCGGCGACTGCCGGCTGGACCGGGTGGCTATCACGGTGCTGGACGAGGCCGACCAGATGACCGACATGGGCTTCATGCCGCAGGTCACCCACTTGCTCGACCAGGTGCGCCCGGACGGTCAGCGACTGCTCTTCTCGGCGACGCTGGACCGCAACGTCGACAAGCTGGTGCGCAACTACCTGCGGGACCCGGTGGTGCACTCCTCCGACCCGCTGGCCGCGACGGTGACCACGATGGAGCACCACCTGCTGCAGGTGCACGGTACCGACAAGTTCGCCACGGCCAACGAGATCGCCGCCCGCGACGGCCGGGTGATCATGTTCATGGACACCAAGCACAGCGTGGACCGGCTGGTCCGCCAGCTGCTGAGCAGCGGCGTCCGCGCCGCCGCCCTGCACGGCGGCAAGTCCCAGCCGCAGCGGACCCGCACCCTGGCCCAGTTCAAGGACGGGCACGTCAACGTGCTGGTGGCCACCAATGTCGCGGCCCGCGGCATCCACGTCGACGACCTCGACCTGGTGGTCAACATCGACCCGCCCGCCGACCACAAGGACTACCTGCACCGGGGCGGCCGTACGGCGCGCGCCGGCGGGTCCGGCCGCGTCGTCACCCTGGTGCTTCCGGAACAGCGGCGCTCCGTGGACCAGTTGATGCGGGACGCGGGCATCACCGCGACGACCACCCGGGTCCGTTCCGGCGAGGCCGAGCTGAGCCGGATCACCGGCGCCCGGACCCCGTCCGGCGTCCCGGTGACCATCACCGCGCCGGCCCCGGAGCGCCCCGCCCGGACCTCGCCCGCACGGCGCAGCCGGCGGAGCCGTCCCTCCCGCGGGCGGGGGCGTGCGTCATCGGGCAGGGCCGCGTAGGACGCCGGGGAGGGCCGTGCAGGACGCCGGGCGCGACGCGTGCCCGGTGAACCTCGAAGGAGGATCCATGGCTTCGCTCCACGCACCGCTTCCGCCGGACGGGACGGGCCCGACGGCCCGTGACGCCATGGCCGGGCCGGGGCCGCGCGCCGGCACCGGCCCGACGTCCGGCACCACCCTGCCCCCTCCGCTCGGTGCCCGCGCCGGCCGCCTCCTCGTCCGCGACGAGGACGGCCGGCGCACCGGCCCGGTGACCGGGGTCCGGCTCACCGGCCCGGTGACCGGAGTCCGGCTCACCGGCCCGGTGACCAGGGGCCGGCGCACCGGCCCGGAGGCCGGAGTCCGGCGCACCGTCCGGCAGGGCGAGTCCTGGCACCGGGAGAAGTCCCGGGCGTGGGGCATAGTCCACCACCGGGGGCCGTTCACCGATGCCACGGGGGCACCGGTGGCCGGGGACCACGCCCTGGGCGCACCCGCGCCCGAGGCATCCCCCGTGATCGACGAACACGGTTACGCACGGGGCGTTCTCGCCCTCTCACGATGCTCCTTTCCCGGGCCCGTCCCTCCCTCTGACGCCTGTGAGGCACCATGCGCTTCGTCATCGCCCGTTTCCCGTTCGATCTGATCAAGAGCGAAGTAGAGCAGTCGATGGAAGGCATCGCCCCCGAACCGGTCACGGGCGCGGCCGTGACGATCGGCCGACGCACCTACCCCGTCAAGCAGGTCGGGGCAGTGATCACCAAGCAGGACCGCCGCGACTTCACCGCCGGTGAGATGGTCCGGGCCCTGACCAAGCTCGGCTTCACCTGCCACGCCGCACCGCCCGTCAACCCGGCGGACGGCCTCTTCGGCCCCTCCGGGCCTTCCGGGGCCTCCGGGACGTCCGGGTCCTTCGGGACGTCCTGGCCGAACGGCTGACGCGTCCGTCGCACCCCGCGCGGGGAGGAACTGCCGGTCCATCACCGGCAGTTCCTCCCCGCGCGTGCGTCTGCGGGCGAGGCACCTCGCCCCGCGCCGCCGTACGCGCCTCAGCGCGGGATCAGCTGCCCCCGCCGGGACAGGAGGAAGCGCTTGAAGGCCGTCACCGGCGGGGTGTCGTGGTGGCCGTCCAGCCAGGCGACGCCGATCTCCCGGACGGCCCGCGGCGCCGTGACGGTGAGCTCCGCTACGCCCGGCCGGGGCACCGCCGGGGGCGGGAGGAGCGCCACGCCGAGGCCCGCCGCGACCAGGCCGCGCAGGGTCTCCGCCTCCTCGCCCTCGAAGGCGACCCGCGGGGTGAAGCCGGCCTCCGCGCAGAGGGCGTCGGTGATCCGGCGCAGTCCGTACCCCGGTTCCAGGGTCACGAAGAACTCGTCCGCGGCCTCCGCGAGCCGGACCCGGCGGCGGCCGGCGAGTCGGTGGTCCTCGGGGACCACGAGCCGCAGCTTCTGCTCGTCCAGCCGGCGGGCGACCAGGTCGGGCGCGTCCGGGACCGGTGAGGTCAGACAGAGGTCCAGGTCACCGGCGCGGAGCCGGTCGATCATCGCCTCGCCGTAGTTCTGGACGAGCTGGAAGCGGATCCGCGGATGGTCCGCGCGGAAGGTGCGGATCAGGCCCGGGACGGTCTCCGAGCCGAGGGTGTGCAGGAAGCCGAAGGCGACCTTGCCGCCGCCCGGGTCGGCGTCCGCGCGCACCGACTCGGCGGCCCGCTCGATCTCGGCGAGGGCCCGCTCGACCGTTCCCAGGAAGGCGCGGCCCGCCGGGGTCAGCGAGAGGGTGCGGCCGTGCCGGGCGAACAGAGCGACGCCCAGGTCCTGTTCGAGCCGGACCATGGCCCGGCTGAGCGTCGACTGCGGTACGGCCAGCTGGTGTGCGGCCCGGGTCACATGCTCGTGCCGGGCTACGCCCGCGAACTGGGCGAGACGCGGCGCGAGCAGCGCGGGCCAGGAATCCGCGTCCAGTTCGGCGACCGCTTCGCCGCCCGCCGCGGTTGTTGCCTGGATGTCTTTTTCGTTGCTGTTCAGTGACGTACGCGGTCGTGAGCTGCGATCATGCACCATGGGAACGATTATGCCGAGTTCATGCATTGGACGCATGAAACCTGGGTCCTTAGGTTGGACGCATGCCTCCCGCTGATACCGGGGCGTCCACCCTCCACGTGGGCGCCTCCACCGCGTCATCCCGTACCACCGATCCCGAAGCGACCAAGCTGCGCCCGGGCGGCCCCGGCTACCGCCGGATGAGCTTCGCCCTCTTCGCCGCCGGGGTCGCGACCTTCGCCCTCCTCTACTCCACCCAGGCCCTGCTGCCCGCCATCTCCGCCGCCTTCGGCGTGACGCCGGGCGCCGCGAGCTGGAGCGTCTCCGCCCCCACGGCGGGCCTGGCCCTGGCCGTCCTCCCGCTCAGCGCACTCTCCGAGCGATACGGCCGCCGGGCTGTCATGACCACCTCGCTCATGGTCGCCGCGGTCATCTCGCTGGTGGTGCCGCTCGCTCCGGACCTGGGCACGCTGATCGCGCTGCGCACCGTGCAGGGCGTGGCCCTCGCCGGAGTCCCGGCGTCCGCCATGGCCTACCTCGCCGAGGAGGTCCGGGCGAAGGCCCTGGTGAGCGCGATCGGGCTGTTCGTGGCCGGCAACGCCATCGGCGGCATGTCCGGACGCATCGTGACCGGCTGGGTGGCCCAGGCCTGGGGCTGGCGCGCCGGACTGGCCGCCGTCGGCCTGCTGGCCGTGCTGTGCGTCGCCGTCTACCGGATGCTGCTGCCGAAGGCCCGGCACTTCACTCCCACCACGGTGAGCCCGCGGGCGCTGGCCCGTACGGTCGGCGGGCATCTATCGGACCCACTGCTGCGACGGCTGTACTGCATCGGCGGGCTGTTCATGACCGTCTTCGGCGCGGTCTACACGGTGATCGGCTACCGCCTGACGGAGGCGCCGTTCAGCCTGCCGCAGGGCGTCGTCGGGTCGATCTTCCTGGTCTACCTGGTCGGCACGGTCTCCTCGGCCGCGGCCGGACGGCTCGTCGCCCGGCTCGGCCGGCGCGGCGCGCTGTACGCGGCGGTGGGCACCACCGCGGCCGGTCTGCTGCTGAGCCTCGGCAGCTCGCTGGTGTCGGTGGTACTCGGCCTGGTCCTGATCACGGCCGGCTTCTTCGCGGGGCACGCCGTGGCGTCCTCCTCGGTCAGCCGCGCCGCGACGACGGGCCGCGCCCAGGCCTCCGCGCTGTACCAGACCGCGTACTACCTGGGCAGCAGCCTGGGCGGCGCGCTGGGCGCCGTCGCCTTCCACGCCGGCGGCTGGTCCGCCACGGTGGTGCTCGGCCTGGTGGCCGTCGCGACCGCCGCGGGCATCACGCTGTACGCCACGCGCAAGGCCCTGGCCGAACGCCGGGCCCGCGCCGCGCACCCGGCGGGCTTCGCCCGGGCGGCCGGCTGACCCACCGCGCGGCGCCGCCGGCATAGGCCGCGCTCGCTCCACTCACAGCGCCGGGCTCTGGGGAGCCCGGCGCTTTGCGTTGCCCGGTGCTTTGCGTTGCGGCGCGGGGGCTTCGCGTTGCCCGGCGCTTTGCGTTGCGGCGCGGGGGCTTCGCGTTGCCCGGTGCTTCGCGTTGCACGGTGCTTCGCGTTGCGGTGGGCTCCGGAAGGCCCGGCGTTCTGCGTTACGGCGCGGGGCTTCGGGGCGCCTGGGCTGCGCGCTGCTCTCCTGTGCGGTCCCGACTCCCAGACGCTACGGGCCCGTTGTCCGACCCCGGTGGAACCATCGGCCGCATGCACAGCTACGACGTGACGCTCCTCCACACCAACTGGCCAGAGAAGGCGCCGGACTACTTCGCTCCACTCCGCGACGACCCGCCGCACGGATTCGCCTACTCGGACCGGACCTGGGAGTGCTACCCGGGCATCACCGGGCGCCGTGCCGCCCGGAGCCAGTTCCATGCCATCGCCGAGGTGGCCGCGGAGGCCGCCCGGAGCGGCGTCCTACTCAATGACGCCGGGGTCGAGAAGACCGGCGAATGGCTCGGCCACGACGAGAACCAGCAGGTCGTCGCCCATCTGTTGCTCATGGCCGCGCACCGTGCCGCCTACTGCGGTCTCGAGGTGCGGGATCTGACCGACTTTCTGCACGCGGTTTCACCGGCGGTCGGGCGGGCCGAGCCGGACGGGGATTCGGCATAGGCACTCCGTGCACTGTGAGCGCCCGGGGTCGCACCGTCCTTCTGGGGGTGCGGCCCCGGAAATGCAAATTCGGAGGGTCCTACCAACGCGTCAGGTCGTAAACGGCCAAACAGTAATGATCCACCGCATCCGACGGGTTGTACTCCAGCTGACCGCCAGAGAGCAGCATGGGCAGGGCAGCGGCCAGACCGGTGATGCCGACAGTGACCGCTCCGTTCTCGTCCTGGAGGGCGGCATCGAGACCGACGACACCGGGCAAATCGTCTCCGTCCACGTACAGGCGTACGGACCGCTCGTCGAGGAGCAGGAAACCGCGCAGTCGCAGCTCCTGTTCGCCCTCGTCGGCAGCCGGGCACAACGCGGCCACCGCGGCATGGAGGGCATCGGTGACGTGGAAGTCCGGCCCTTGCTCCAAGAGCCGCGTTGCTTCCGCGGCGGGCACGACGGGGATGCCGTGTGCCTCATGAGGGAGTGCGGGTGTGGACGGTTGGGCGTGCGCCCGGTCCCGCACCATGCGTCGCAGCAGCGCGGACAGTTCTTCGGCCGGGACGTTGCCGCCATGCCGACCGACCAGAGGGAGGTCGTAGGCCAACGAGCCTGCGAGATCACTGCCGTTCCAGACGACCACCCGGCCCACCTCCGGCGCCTCGGGCGGTGGCAGCACCCCGCGTACCAGAGGACCCGCCGCACCGAGTGCCGGTGCCGTGAACCTCAACATCTCGTGGACCAGCGACGCTTGCAGGCCCGCGAGGCTGTCTTTGCTCCAGTGCTGCATTCCGCCACATCCTCGTGAGTCGGCCGCGCTCAGGTGCTGTCTCGTCCTACAGGGCGAGATCGAGACCGACGACGCCAGGGGCGCAAGTGTGGTCACATACCCACTTCCGGCGACTGTCCGTGTTCCAGGTAGGCGGTCAGGCCGTTCGTTCGGGCCTCGATGCCAGCGGCGATTCGGCGTGCCAGGCGGGGGATGGTGAGTTCCGGCACCTGTTCGGCGCGGTGGAAGTCGTAGCCACGGAGCTCATCCGCTTGCAGTGCGATCTGTTGGCGGTGGTCTGCGCCGAGGCGGCCGCCGTCGAAGAGGTAGAGGACCTTGTCTCCCTCTCCCGGGTTCGGCGCCCAGTCGATGACGAGGAGGCGGCCGATGTGGGGATTGATGCCCAGTTCCTCCTGGACTTCGCGAACACAGGCTTGTCGGGGCGACTCACCCTGTTCGACATATCCACCGGGAATGTCCCGATAGTCCTTGTACGACGGCTCGACGAGGAGGACTCGACCGGCTTCATCGAAGAAGAGAGCGCCGGCCGCCATGCGCGGGTGGGCCATCTTCGCTTCGTGCTCGTTCTCGCTCACGGATTCGACTCTAGCTGCCTGCGACGATGCGGAGCCTGCGGGCCAAGTCAGCCACGGGACGGGACGGCCGACCTCTGGTACCGCGCATCCAGCCAATGACCAGTTCTCGGCTCATGTAGTGGTGGCGGACCTGTTCGGGGGCGACCTGTTCGGCTGCCAGCAGGACGGCCAGGGCTTCGTCAGTTCGGTTCCAGGCACTCAGCGCCCTGGCGACTTCGAGGCTGTGGCGGGCACGCCGTTCCACTGGCAGACCGTTGGTGTTGACTCGTGGGCCGAGATCCGCAGCAACTTGGATATCGCCGAGTTCGCCGGCAGCGGCTACACGATGTATGGCCACGTTGGTCGGGCCGAAAGCTGTCCACAAGTGGTTGGCATCGGCGCTGAGTCGCTGCGCGGTCTCGTCCGCTTCTCGGAGGAAGGTCTGCGTAGTTGTCCGGTCCTCTGCTCGCGCGGCAGCCATCGCCCCAGTGAGAAAGAGCGTGCCGTACACCGAGAGGTACTCTTCGCTTGCGTTGCCCAGCTCCGGCTGCATGACGGCTGCCGCGTCGTTCACCAAATGGATCGCTGCCGTGAAGCGTCCGGTGGCCAGGAGGCAGTGCGTGACCGCGCGGAAGAGTGAACCCATGACCTCGATTCGGCCGCTGTGCTGCGCGGCTGCAAGACCGCGGTCAGCGGCGATCCATGCCAGCTCGGGCTCACCGATCTTGCCCAGCACCATGGCTGCGCCGTGGTAGGCCAGAGCGAGTAGCGCATAAGCCTCCTCCCCCTCATGCCCCGAGTAGGCGTGGGATGCAGCGAGGGCGTCTGCCAGGAGGAAGGGAAGACGTCGAGTGGCGAAGCCATAGCGGGACGCCTGGTAGGCGTCGAGGACCTCGCCCAAGCTTCCGCGAAGGTCCAGGAGGGCAGGCAGCTCGCCATTGGGTGCAGCCCCCAGCAGGGGTGTGAGCTGCTTGTAGTCCATGAGTGCTTCGCGCAACGCGGAAACCGTGTGGTGGCCGCTGTCAGCCGACCATTCCATGAGAGTCGGTTCGGCGAGCAGGTCCCCGAGGGAGACATCGAGGGCGTCGGCGAGTGAGGTGATCACCGAGAGGCGATCGAGATCGATCCGATTGTTCTCCGCTTTGCTCAGCCAGTCCGTGGTACGGCCGACAAGGCCAGCGAGTACCTCTTGGGAGAGGCCGCGCCGGCGCCGGTACCAGGCGACGCGCTCACCGATGGTCAGGTTCTCTGTCATACCTCGCATGTCCTGATCATCACCTCGTGGCCGAAGTGACCCCGGAAGGATTTTCCGGGGTGTCGCTGGGCGCCCTGGCTACTGTCGCAGCAGGCCGAGAACATCGCTGGAAGATGTGCACAACTCGTCCTGCATAAGCCGACTTTTGCTAGCGATGCTCGCCTGTCCCACCCGTCTTCTCCAGGCAGAGAGATCGGAGATGGCAAAGCCATGAAGCCCGCACCGCAAGCCCCCGAAGGGGGCCAGGCCGTATCGGGGGCGTCCCGTGACCGTCGAGGCCGCCACTGGCTGGAGTCGTTGCCGGACTGGCTCACGGTCCGCGCGCTGGCGATCGACACGGTCAAGGACGCCGCGGGAGGGACAGCCGTGCCGTAGCACTCCGAGACCCGCCCACCACGCCCGGGTACCGCCGGAGGGTGGCGGGACGGAGTGGACGACCCGATCGACGATCTCCGACCGGCGCACGACCATCCGGCCATGTGAAGCCTCAGCAGCTGTGGCAGCGGTTCAAGTGGACCACCGGGGAGCTGCTTCCGCTGCGAAAGGCTTGATGTTGAGGTGATCGCCATCGGCTCCATCACCGTGGCGGCGTCCAGGTCGAGATCCACGCGTGCGGGAAGTGCGTTCCGGCCCGGAGTAACTCCACTGGGTGCTCATCGAACGAAGGTCTCGGCCACTTGGCCGAAATCTCTCTTCGGACCTCAACTGAAAAGGCACAGAAAGGGGTGTTCCGCCGCAGGTAACCTCAGGCGGACGAGGCGCTGAGCGCCCGTCATATGGCTTGCCTGATAGCTGAAAGGGAAACCGATGGCCCAGGATCAGGAAAACACTGTGGAGCGCACGCTCGTCCTCCTCAAGCCCGATGCGATGGTCCGCGGGTACGCCGGGAAGATCGTCGCCCGGTTCGAGGACTCGGCGCTGAAGATCGTCGGCATCAAGATGAAGCGGATGGACGCCGACTTCACCCGGCGCCACTACTTCGACCTGGAGGAGCGGCTCGGCGCCGACGTCTACAACCTCACGTCCACGTTCATGCAGCAGAGCCCGGTCATCGCGCTCGTGCTGGAGGGCTTCGACGCCGTCGCGACCGTGCGGAAGATCGTCGGCAGCACATACCCGAACGAGGCACCCGCCGGCACGGTCCGCGGCGACTTCTCGCACTACAGCCGGGGCGCCAGCGCGGCCTCCGGCAAGGCCGTCGCGAACCTGGTGCACGCCTCCGGCAACAAGGCCGAGGCCGACCAGGAGGTGGAGCTGTGGTTCGACAAGGACGAGCTGCACGACTACCGCACCCTGGCGGAGATCTTCACGTACTGAGCCCCAACCGATGTCACCTATCGGCTATCGACGCGTTGAACACCACCAGGCACCAACGTAGGAGAGAAGACGTCATGACCATCCCGACCCGCGTCGCCTCCGTGGCCGAGCTGGAGAGCATCTTCCATCAGGAGCTGGCCACCGACCGATGGGCCGCGACGGAGACTGCCTGCGCGCTCGCCTTCCGAAGCCGTGATACCGGCGACTGGAAGAAGTGCCGCGAGTGGGTGGCGCAGTGCCTCCGGCTGCTGGAGGGCTTCCCGGACGAGACCGAGGAGCAGGTGGCCACCAAACGCGTGTCCGTCGGTGGGGTGCCGCTCCCGAACTACCTGCACGAGGGCGTCGTGCGTGACCGCTTTGGCGAGCTCGCCTGACGCTCATCCCCTCCGGGCGGTGCGGCACGCGCCTGCGTACCGCACCGCCCGGACGCTCGATCAATCACACACCGCATTGAACTGAGCCAAGCCCCGCTCGCCTGGCTCGGGCGGATCATCCATGCCCGATTTCCGTAAGGGAGCCATTGTGGCCATCGAGATCGAGATGCGCGCCCGCTTCGACAAGGACGCGCACGAGCAGCTCCTCGCCCGTCTGACACAGGAGGCTGAGGACCTCGGCTGTGACGACAAGAACATCTTCTTCTACGTACTGCCCGACCAGTTGCTCAAGGTCACGGACAACATCGCGGCCGGCTCCGCGAAGATCACGCTCAAAGCCAGCAAGATCGGCCAGGGTGCCGCCTTTCCGGAGACCGAATTCGCCATCGGCCGCAAGGACGTTCCGGCCGCTGTACAGATCCTCAACGCCCTCGGCTTCGAGGACACCATGCACCAAGCGTTCAACCAGCGCCACAACTTCCGCTTCCGCGGTGTCGAGATCGCTGTGAAGTGGAGCGACGCTTGGGGACACCACGCCGAGTTCGAGGTGCTGCTCGACGGCGAGGCGAGCGCCACCGCGCGGGATGGGGCCGTCGCCCGCATCGCCGCCGTGGCCGATGAGCTGGGCGTGCATCTCATGACCGAGGAGGAGCTCGGGGAATTCACGGCCGCCTTCGAGGCCGCCGAACGGGCCCGCAAGGGGCAGGCGGCCAAGGCCGCGACCGTCAGCTAGGCATCCGCTGTCGCAGACCACCGAGGGGGTGGGCCCAGATGAGCACGAACTCGCCGACCGACAGTCTGGTCGAGTTGGCTGCACGCAAGCAGCTTCCACACCACCAGTACACCGATCTCGCCACCGTGCGCTGGATCACGGCGAACCGGCCAGCCCTCTCGGACGGCCCGCCTCCCCGGCTGCGAGCGACCTCGCAGAGGCTCCTGTCCCGCTCGGCCATTCCTGTCGGGTGGCTGGCCACGGAGAAGTGCCTGGACTCCCTCCATGGGATCCGGCACGGGATGCGCACCGCCGCTCTGGCTGCGCTGCTCGCGGAGGCTGCCGGACTCAGCGATGACGACGCCACCACGTTGATCCTGGCCGCCACCGTCCACGACTGCCGGCGCCTCCACGACAAGGACGACCCGGGCCACGGGGCACGCGGCGCCATCTGGCTCGCGGACAACGCCGAAACCGTCTGGTCCCACTTCGGGCTCGTGGCGACGCCCAGCCGGATCGCAACCGCCGCCACGGCGGTCCGGCTCCACGACCTGCCGTATGGCGCCTTCTCCGAGGACGATCAAGCCGATCACGCCCGCGCCGAGATCATCTGCGACCTCCTCAGAGCAGCGGACGCTCTCGACCGCTACCGGCTGCCGAAGCTCAGCTGGTGGCCCGACCCAGCCCAGGTCCGCTCCGACGCGTTCAGCGGCTTGCGGACGACCGCATTCGAGCTCGTCGTCCGGTCCGAGACCGCGTGGTTGGCCGGTGCCGGCAGCGCGGAGGCAGTCCTCACAGGACTCTCGCAGCTGGAGCTGACCAGCTGATGGACTTCCATGACGCCTACCAGCAGTGGGCCGACGCCCACGCCTTCTTCGATACGACCTTCATCCCCAGCCCTACGTACGGCCAGGACCCGCTCTCCGATCAGGCCGCCGCCTGGGAGAACAGGCTCGTGGCCGAGACGCCCAACGGCCGGCTTCTGCGTGACAACGCCCTCTTCCGCGCCCTGGGCGGGGACGGCAAGCTGCACCTGCTGCACGTCACGCACGCTCTGGAACAGATTAGCGAGCACGGCTCGCTCTATCCCTCCGGGGGCTGCCTGGTCGGCAGCGTGTACTGCGCGCCCCTCACCCCGACCAAGCGCGGGTACCGCATGCACAACCTCGCCGAGTACGTGCTCACCAAGGAGGCGCCGGCCTGCGTGGCGAAGGCCGACACCCTCAAGCGCATGCCGACACCGCTGATCTTCGAGATCAACCTGCCACCCCAGGCGTACCGCGGGCTGGCCGGCGTGGATTACCTCCGCCTCGGCTCGATCCACCTGCAGATCTACAGCCGCCTGGAGTACCTGCTCTCCAAAGCGGAGCGGCACCAGCTACGCGAGACCATCGTCAGCAGGATCAAGAACTCCACGGCCTTCCTCGCCCTGGCATCTGCCGTCGCCTACCAGGGGACCGCCGTCCAATCCTCTACGTTCCTGCGGCTGCTGGACGAGACGATCCCCCGGCTCCCCATCCTCGGGTACGTGTACTTCGAGGCCCTGGCGGAGTACCTGATGCTGCACTCCACCACGCGGCAAACCCTGGAGCGGGCCGAGCTCGGCGAGTTCAACAACTGGCTGTACAAGGACATGCTCTTCGAGTCCTTCCCTCATATGGCCGGCAAGTTCGAACTGGCGAAGTTCCGGCCTTCACCCGACGAGTTGGGCGTGCTTCTCGCCCGGATCGACCCCGGCCTTGACGCGGCCCATGCCCGCGCCTACCTCACCGAGCGGATCAGCCACCTCGTCGCGGCCCGGCTGTTCACGCCCGGCCAGGCCCCAGAAGCCTGGCACCACACCCGATGGGAGTTCGACAGCCTCTCCAGCCAACTCGGCCCACTCCTAGGCCACCTGATCCACCGCGAGCTGCGGACCTTCGGCCGGTACCCGGACTTCTACTTCTACTTTGACCAGCACAAGGCGCTCCAGGCGTGGAACTACTGGAACCACATGGACATCATCGTGCCCTTCAACGGCACGATCCCCAAGGGGGAGATCGGCATCAACCCTGCGTACCCCGATCTCGACTACCGCGTCTGGCGAGCTGAACAGGACGACACCGGCCGGCTCCACCCCGCTGAGGAGCTCGAGCTGACCATCGCCCCGCGCCTGGTCGACATCAAGCACACGCTCATGCGCAACAACCAGTGGACCTCTCCAACCCCTACCACCGCCTGACGCGAAGGGACACAGAGCTGATGAATACCCACCGCATGGATGGCGGCTCCATCGACATCCTCAGCGAGCTGATTGCCGCCCTCCTCGCCGACCCTGCCACCACCCACGGCCTCGCGCGCACCCTCCGCGCCACGGCCAAGGAGCTCGAACTCAGCCGCTACCACCACGCCAGCAAGACAGCATTCACTTGCGACGGGCTAGTCGCGCCGAAGAAAGTCCAGGTCGGCGGTGGGGCACACCGCATCGAGGGCTTCTTCAACATCGACGCCGTACCGCCCGCCGACCTCCTCTGGGATGTCCGAGAGGGGATCCCACTTCAGGACAACTCGGCGGAGGTGCTGTTCTCCGAGCACTTCCTGGAACACATCGACTACCCCGTATCCGCCAAGCAGTACGCCCGCGAAGCCCACCGCATCCTCGCCTCCGACGGCCGTCTCATCACCGGCGTGCCGGACGCGGCATTCGTACTTGGCGAGTACCCGGCCGGCCCTGAGCAAGCCGAGGAGATGATCTCCCGCTGGTACGCCAAGCGAGACTGCCGCAAGGACATCAACACCTACCTGGACCTGATCAATTACGTCTTTCGTGATCAGGACGACGATCCCACGTACAACCCGCACTACTGGGCGTACGACTTCGAGAAGCTCAGTCAGCTCTTCACCGAGGTCGGCTTCACCACTGTCGAGCCTTGGGACTTCGACCCGTGCATGGCCAACCCGAAGCGGCAGTGGGCGAGCATCTACGTCGTCGCGACCAAGTAGCTGGCTGGCACACGCCTCGTGGACTTCTGCTTCGGAGGCTCTGCAGGATCGGGAGGCATCCTCGCCTCCACCGCCGGAGAAACACCGAACGGGACCGGCGAAGTTCCACCGGTCCCGTTCGCCCGAAGGCAATCAGCGCAGGTCAGGCCGTTACCCTATGCGCTCCAGTACCACCGGCGTCCGCTCGTACGCCGTGCCCGGGGCGTCGATCACGAGGGCGCCCGCGAGGGAGTCCAGGGCGTACTCGAAGCGTTCCGGGGTGTCGGTGTGCAGGGTCAGCAGCGGCTGGCCCGCCGTGACCTCCTCGCCCGGCTTGGCGTGGATCTCCACGCCCGCGCCGGCCTGCACCGGGTCCTCCTTGCGGGCCCGGCCGGCGCCGAGGCGCCAGGCGGCGACGCCGACGGCGTAGGCGTCGAGTTCGGTGAGGACGCCGGTGGACTCGGCGGTGAGCACGTGCTGCTCGCGGGCGATGGGCAGCGGCGCGTCCGGGTCGCCGCCCTGGGCCGCGATCATGCGGCGCCAGTGGTCCATGGCGGAGCCGTCCGCGAGGGCCTTCGCCGGGTCGGCGTCCTTCAGCCCCGCCGCGTCGAGCATCTCGCGGGCGAGGGCCACGGTGAGCTCGACGACGTCGGCCGGGCCGCCGCCGGCGAGCACCTCGACCGACTCGCGGACCTCCAGCGCGTTGCCCGCGGTCAGGCCGAGCGGGGTGGACATGTCGGTGAGCAGGGCCACGGTGTTCACCCCGTGGTCCGTGCCGAGGCCCACCATGGTGGTGGCGAGCTCCCGGGCGTCCTCGCGGTTCTTCATGAAGGCGCCGGAGCCGACCTTCACGTCCAGGACCAGCGAGCCGGTGCCCTCGGCGATCTTCTTGGACATGATGGACGAGGCGATCAGCGGGATCGCCTCGACGGTGCCGGTGACGTCGCGGAGCGCGTACAGCTTCTTGTCGGCCGGGGCGAGGCCGTCGCCGGCCGCGCAGATGACGGCGCCGACGTCGCCCAGCACCCGGAGCATCTCGTCGTTGGAGAGCAGCGCCCGCCAGCCGGGGATGGACTCCAGCTTGTCGAGGGTGCCGCCGGTGTGGCCGAGGCCGCGGCCGGAGAGCTGCGGCACGGCGCCGCCGCACGCGGCGACCAGCGGGGCGAGCGGCAGCGTGATCTTGTCGCCGACGCCGCCGGTCGAGTGCTTGTCGGCGGTGGGGCGGGCGAGGGAGGAGAAGTCCATCCGCTCGCCGCTGGCGATCATCGCGGCGGTCCAGCGGGCGATCTCGACGCGGTCCATGCCGTTGAGCAGGATCGCCATCGCGAGCGCGGACATCTGGTAGTCGGCGACCTCGCCGCGGGTGTAGGCGTCGATGACCCAGTCGATCTGGGCGTCGGTGAGCCGGCCTCCGTCACGCTTGGTGCGGATCACGGTGATGGCGTCCATCAGGAGTTCTTTCCTTGGCGGTCGGGGCCGTGTCGTTTGAGGTCTTCCGGGCCGAAGGCGTCGGGCAGCAGGTCGCGGAGCGGACGGATGCCGCTCTCGGTGTCGACGAGCATCGTGGCCCCGCCGTGCTCCCACAGCAGCTGGCGGCAGCGGCCGCAGGGCATGAGCACCGCGCCGTCCGGGCCGCAGCAGGTGAAGGCGGTGAGCCGGCCGCCGCCGGTGGCGATCAGCTGGGAGACGAGGCCGCACTCGGCGCACAGTCCGACGCCGTAGGAGGCGTTCTCGACGTTGCAGCCGGTCACGGTGCGCCCGTCGTCGACGCGGGCCGCGGCGCCCACCGCGAAGCCCGAGTAGGGGGCGTAGGCCCGGGACATCGCGTCCCGGGCCTGCTCCCGCAGGGCCTCCCAGTCGGGGGAGTCGGTCACTTGCCCTGCCCCTTCCGGTAGGCCTTGCCGATCGCCTTGGGTGGCCTGAGGCGTTGTGCGGAGAACGACAGGACGAGCAGCGTCGCGACGTACGGGGTGGCGTCCACGATCTCCACCGGCACGGTGTCGGTGAACACGTACCAGACGAAGAGGCCCGCCGCGACGGCGCCGCCTCCTATGGCCTGCTTGAGGCGGCCGGTGCGCAGCCCCCACAGGGCGAGAGCGAGGAGCAGCACGGCGAGGAGCAGCAGCAGGGCGTGCACGGTCTGGCCGCCGCCGCGCAGCTGGAGGCTGTCGGTGAAGCCGAACAGGCCCGCGCCCAGGGCGACTCCGCCCGGCCGCCAGTTACCGAAGATCATCGTGGCGAGACCGATGTAGCCGCGGCCGCCGGTCTGGCCGTCCTGGTAGAAGTGCGTGCCGATGGCGATGAACGCGCCGCCGAGACCGGCCAGACCGCCGGAGACGAGCACCGCGGCGTACTTGTAGGTGTAGACGTTGACGCCGAGCGACTCCGCCGCGACCGGGCTCTCGCCGCAGGACCGCAGCCGCAGGCCGAACGAGGAGCGCCACAGCACGAAGAAGGTGCCGACGAAGAGTCCGACCGCGATCAGGGTCAGCCAGGAGACGTCGGTGACCAGGCCGCGCAGGATGCCGGCGGTGTCGGAGACCAGGAACCAGTCGTGCTTCTCGATGTCGCCGAGCCAGGAGGACAGGCCGGGGATCGAGAACGCCGAGAGGTTGTCCATCGGGGGCGACTGCTTGTCGTTGCCGCCCGCCGCCGCGGCCGCGCTGCCCTCGGCACCGAACCACAGCTTGGCCAGGTACTGGGTGAAGCCCAGCGCGAGGATGTTGACCGCGACACCGGAGATGATCTGGTCCACACCGAAGGTGACGGTCGCGACCGCGTGGATGAGACCGCCGATCAGTCCGAAGCCGATGCCGGCGACCGCCGCCCACCACGGTCCGTACTGCCAGCCGACCCAGCCGGCGCCGAACGAGCCGAGCATCATCATGCCTTCGAGGCCGATGTTGATGATGCCCGCACGCTCGGCCCACAGACCGCCGAGACCGGCGAGGCCGATCGGCACCGCGGCGGCGAGAGCACCGCTGTACTGGCCGGAGGAGGTGAGGTCCGCGGCGCCGGTGACGGCGCGGAGTACGGACAGCGCGATGAGCGCACCGGCGATGATCAGCAGGATCACCGGATAGGAGATCTGCCGGCGTCCGCCCTGCTTCTTGCCGGGCTGCCGGGACGGCGTCGTGGCCGTGGTCGCGCTCATGCGGACACCTCCGCCTCATCGGTCTTGCGGGCCTGGGCGGCGAGTTCGGCGCCCACCTTGCGCTGCTGGCTCTTGAGCCCGTACCGGCGCACGAGCTCGTAGGCGATGACGACGCACAGGACGATGACGCCCTGGACCACGCCGACGATCTCCTGGGCGTACCCCTCGAATTCGAGCTGGCTGCCGGTGCGCTCCAGGAAGCCCCAGAGCAGCGCGCCGAGCGCCATGCCGATCGGGTGGTTGCGGCCCAGCAGCGCGATGGCGATGCCGGTGAAGCCGATGCCGGCGGGGAAGTCGGTGCCGTAGTTGTACGAGACGCCGAGCAGGGTCGGCATGCCGACGAGGCCGGCGGCGGCGCCGGACAGCAGCATGCTGACGACGACCATGCGCTTGACGCTCACACCGCTCGCCTCGGCGGCGGACTCCGACTGTCCGACCGTGCGCAGGTCGAAGCCGAAGCGGGTGCGGCTGAGCAGGAACCAGTAGAGGGCTCCGGCGAGCGCCGCGACGACGATGAAGCCCTCGACCGGCTTGGGGGTCGTCGGGAAGGTGAAGAAGTGGCTGGACTCCGGGATGAAGGGGGTGTGGATGATGTTCCCCTCCTTCTCCGCGAGCCGTCCCTCGGCGAGGAAGTAACCGATGACCGACGCCGCGATGGCGTTGAGCATGATGGTGCTGATGACCTCGCTGACCCCGCGGGTCGTCTTCAGCACACCGGCGATACCGGCCCACACGGCGCCGACCAGCATCGCGACGATGATGATCAGCGGGATCTGGAGGAAGCCGGGGAGGGTGAGGGCGCCGCCGACGACCGCGGCGAAGAACGCCGCGATGCGGTACTGCCCGTCGACCCCGATGTTGAAGAGGTTCATCCGGAAGCCGATGGCCACGGCCAGCGCGGACAGGTAGTACGGGACCGCCTTGTTGATGATCCAGACCTGACTGTCGCTCTTCGAGCCGTAGTCGAGCATGATCCGGAAGGCGTTGAAGGGGTCGTCGCCCGCGGCGACGATCACCAGCGAGGTGACGATCAGCGCGGCGACGATGGCGAGGAGCGGCGCGGCGACCGCCAGGATCACCCGGTCCTTGTCGAACTTGATCATCGGTTGTCGCCTCCCTCGTCGTCCTGGTGGTCCTCGTGGTGCTCGAGGTGGCCGCGGGCTGCGCCGGTCATGGCCGAACCCAACTCCTCCGGGGTGATGGTGGCGGGGTCGGCGTCGGCGACCAGGCGGCCGCGGTACATCACCCGCAGGGTGTCGGAGAGCCCGATGAGCTCGTCCAGGTCGGCGGAGATCAGCAGTACCGCCAGGCCCTCGTGGCGCGCCTCGCGGATCTGGTCCCAGATCTGCGCCTGCGCGCCGACGTCCACACCGCGCGTCGGATGCGCGGCGATCAGCAGCTTCGGGGTGTGGCTCATCTCGCGGCCGACGATCAGCTTCTGCTGGTTGCCGCCGGAGAGCGAGGCCGCGGTGACCTCGATGCCGGGGGTCCGCACGTCGTACTCGGTGACGATCCGCTCGGTGTCCTTGCGGGCGGCCTTGATGTCGATCAGCGCGCCCTTGGCGTTGGGCGGCTCGGTGACATGGCCGAGGATGCGGTTCTCCCACAGCGGCGCTTCCAGGAGCAGGCCGTGGCGGTGGCGGTCCTCGGGGATGTAGCCGATGCCGTCCTCGCGGCGGCGGCGCGTGGGCAGGTGCGAGATGTCGGTGCCGTCGAGGGTGACGACGCCGCCGTCCGGGTCGCGCATGCCCATGATCGCTTCAACGAGCTCGGCCTGGCCGTTGCCCTCCACACCGGCGATGCCCAGGACTTCGCCCTTGTGGATGGTGAAGGTGATGCCGTCGAGCACCGCGCGGACCGCGCCGTCGGTGTCGGTGGCCGACAGGTGCAGCCCGTTCACGTCGAGCATCGGGACGTCGGTGACGGTCGACTCGCGGGTCTCGGGGGACGGGAGTTCGGTGCCCACCATGAGCTCGGCGAGCTGCTTCGGCGTCACATCGGCCGGGTGCACCGAGGCGACGGTGGTGCCGCGGCGGATGACCGTGATGTCGTCGGCGACCGACAGCACCTCGCCCAGCTTGTGCGAGATGAAGATGACCGTGAGGCCCTCGGCCTTGAGTTCGCGGAGGTTGTCGAAGAGCGCGTCGACCTCCTGCGGCACGAGCACGGCGGTCGGCTCGTCGAGGATGAGCGTACGGGCGCCGCGGTAGAGGACCTTGAGGATCTCCACGCGCTGGCGGTCGGCGACGCCGAGGTCCTCCATGAGGACGTCGGGACGGGCGTTCAGCCCGTACGCGTCGGAGATCTCCATGACCTTCGCCCGGGCCTTGGCCCCGATGCCGTGGAGCTTCTCGGCGCCCAGGACGATGTTCTCCAGGACGGTGAGGTTGTCGGCGAGCATGAAGTGCTGGTGCACCATGCCGATGCCGCGGGCGATGGCGTCGGCCGGACTGTGGAAGGTCACCGTCTCGCCGTCGAGGGTGATGGTGCCCTCGTCCGGCTTCTGCATGCCGTAGAGGATCTTCATCAGGGTCGACTTGCCGGCACCGTTCTCGCCGACGAGCGCGTGCACGGTGCCGCGCCGGACGGTGATGTCGATGTCGTGGTTGGCGACAACTCCCGGGAATCGCTTGGTGATTCCCCGGAGTTCTACGGCAGGGGCACTGTCTGCCTTGGGGCTGCTGGTGGACGCTTTGATGGCGCACTCTCCTCGGCGGAAAGGAGCGGTGTGTGGGAGGGCGGGAAGGCGACGCTATCGCGGGAGGCGGGGCGTCGGCGCTGCTGAGGGGCGCTACGCGCGTAGTTTCCCCACGAGGGCGCGGGCCCGGCGAGAGCAGTCACTCCCGCCGAGCCCGCGGGGTCGGCGGAGCCGACCGGAGGTCACTTCTTGGGCGAGTCCTCGACCTTGATGTCGCCGTCGATGATCTTCTTCTTCGCGGCGTCGATCTTCGGCTTGATGTCGTCGATGAACCCGCCGGAGGTGGCGAGCCGGACACCGTCCTTGTCGAGCGGGTAGGCGTGGGTGCCGGTCAGCGGCTTCCCGTCCTTGACGCTCTTGACCACGTCGTAGACGCCGACGTCGACGTTCTTGACGACCGAGGTCAGGATCGCGTCCTTGTACTTCGCCAGACCCGGCTGCTGGTACTGGTCGGAGTCGACACCGATCGCCCAGGCGCCCTTCTTGCCGGAGACCGCCTCGATCGAGCCCGCGCCGGACTGACCGGCCGCGGAGTAGACCACGTCGATGCCGCGGTCCAGCATCCCCTTGGCCTTCTCCTTGGCGGCGGCGGGGTCGTTGAAGCCCTTGTCGTTGTTGGCGTACAGGTACTCCGAGCTGATCTTGACCTTCTTGTCGGTCTCCCGGATGCCCTGCTCGAAGCCCGCCTGGAACTTCTGGATCAGCGCGTTGTTCACACCGCCGATGAAACCGACCTTGCCGGTCTTGGTCTTCAGCGCCGCGGCGACACCGGCGAGGTACGAACCCTCGTGCTCGGAGAAGACGATGCTGTCGACGTTCTTGCCCGGGGACACCGAGTCGACGACCGCGAAGGTGGTGTCGGGGAAGTCCTTGGCCACCTTGGAGATGGACTTGCCGTAGGTGAAACCGACGCCGACGACCGGGTTGTAGCCCGCCTCGGCGAGGGAGGTCAGCCGCTGCTCGCGGTCGGCCTCGGTCTCGTTGTTCTTGGCCGTCAGCATCTTGTGGCCGACGCCCAGCTCCTTCTTGGCCTTGTCGGCACCGCGCGCGGCGGCCTCGTTGAACGAGTGGTCGTCACGGCCGCCGACGTCGAAGGCGAGCCCGACGCCCTTGTTCTTGCCACCGGACTCGGTGGACGACTCCCCACAGGCGGTGGCGGTGAATGCGAGCGCGGCGGTGGCGACACTCGCAGCTGCGATCTTGATTACCCGGCGCAAGAGGACTTCCCCTTCGGCTGAAAGCGCCTCTTCCGGCGCTGGTTTCGCCGCATCGTAACGCGCGTAGATGCCCGATAAAACCCTCTCCGGAAGCCCGTTATCGGATCGAGGCGAACGGCGGTTGACCAGGTACTTACGGGGATCGACGGGGTGCTTACGGTCGGTGTCCGTCGAGCAACGCAGCGGCGGTGAAGAGCTCCACTCCCACCGTGATCGCGCCTTCGTCGACGTCGAAATCCCCGCAGTGCAGATCCCGCCGGGTGGTGTCCCCCAGCGGCCGGACGCCGAGCCTGGCCAGCGAGCCGGGCACCCGCTCCAGGTACCAGGAGAAGTCCTCGCCGCCGAGGCTCTGCTCGGTGTCCTCGATGGCGTACGGGCCGCGCCGGACGGTCATGGCGTCGCGCAGCAGCTCGGTGATGCCGGGTTCGTTGACCACCGGGGGAACCCCGCGGACGTAGTTGACCTGCGACTTCGCCCGGTGCAGCGTCGCGACCTCGTCGATCGCGGCGTGCACGACGTCGGGCGCGGAGCGCCAGGCGGCGAGGTCCAGGCAGCGGACGGTTCCGGACAGCTCGGCGTGCTGCGGAATGACGTTGCAGGCGTGGCCGGACTCGATGCGCCCCCAGGTGACGGCGAGACCGGACCGGGCGTCGACCCGGCGGGCCACCAGGGCGGGCACGTCGGTGGCGACCTTGGCGGCGGCCAGCACCAGGTCGGTGGTGAGGTGCGGGCGGGCGGTGTGACCGCCGGGGCCGTCGAGCGCGACCTCCAGCCGGTCGCAGGCGGAGGTGATCGGGCCGGGACGGATCCCGATCCGGCCGACGTCGACCTTGGGGTCGCAGTGCACCGCGAGGATCCGGCCCACGCCGTCCAGCACGCCGGAGTCGATGGCGTCGGCGGCGCCGCCGGGCAGCACCTCCTCGGCCGGCTGGAAGATCAGCCGGACCGGATGCGGCAGCAGACCGGCCCGGTCCAGCTCGGCGAGGACCAGCCCGGCGCCCAGCACGACGGTGGTGTGCACGTCGTGGCCGCAGGCGTGGGCCCGGTCGGGCACGGTCGAGCGGTACGGAACGGTCTTGGTGTCCGGGATGGGCAGGCCGTCGATGTCCGCCCGGAGCGCCAGCATCGGACGCGGCGGCTGCGGCCGCCCTCCCACGGCGGGGCGTCCGCCCTCCGTGGTGCCGATGTCGGTGCCGGTGGCGGTGCGGATGTCGGTGCCGGTGTCGGTGCCGATGTCGCAGATGAGCCCGGTGCCGACCGAGAGGACGCGGGGTTTCAGACCCGCCTTCTCCAGCCGCGCCTTGATCGCGGCGGTGGTGCGGAACTCCTGATTGCCCAGCTCGGGGTGCATGTGGAGGTCACGCCGGAAGGCGATGAGCTCGGTGCGCAGTGCGTCGGGGAGCACCCCGGGCAGTTCGGAGTCTGCGGGCAGGTCGGCATCGGTGTCGGCGGACATCAGTTGGTTCACCCTTTGAAGGGTACGTCCGTACACCGGGCAACTGCCCTTCGATCAACAAAAGTTCAGCCCGATAGGCGAAGGAAAACCGCCCGTGATCGGCATGAGCACGCACCTGGACGGGTATCAGTCGGGGCTGAGCATTCGGCGGTCCGGTTCGGAGCCGTACGGACCGTGCCCGGCCCCGCCGACCGCAGGCCGACCGCCCGCCGCCGTACCGCGCAGGGCGCCGAGCCGTGCCGCTCAGGGCGCCGAAGCGGGCAGCGAATCGAGTCGGTGCACGTCACGGGCGGTGCCGGTGACTCCGGAGAGGAACCCCTGGGCCCGGGGGGACGCGGTGTCCGTGAGCCAGGCCGGGTCGATGTCGAAGACGGCCACCTTCACCTCGGTTCCGGCCAGGGCCAGCGGCAGGGTGTGCACCACGGTCGACGGGAAGCTCAGGATCGTCCGGCCGATGGGCCCGCGCCGGGCGATCAGCTCCAGCGGCAGATCGGGCCGGACGATCTCCAGACCGGTCTCCTCGGAGAGCCGGCGCAGCTTCTCCGCGCTCTCCCGCCGGTGCGCGAAGTACCGGGTGGCCCCGTGGGCGCGGGCCAGGGCGCCGACCGCCTCGATGTAGCGGTCGAGATCGACCACCCCGGTCTCCGCCAGGGAGGTCCCGACCAGGTCGGATCCCCGGGTGAGCTGCGGCGGGCCGAAGCGGGCCCGGGTCCAGGCGAACGCGTTCCCGGTCACGGTGACGCCGTCCGGGGGCTCGACCGGCATCGAGCTGAACACCTCGACACGGTGGCCGCGCCGGGGCGTGAGCCGGCGCCGGGCCGCCGCGGCGACCGGCGCGAAGACGGCCTCGCGGGCCCCGCCGCGGCGCCCGCTGCGGTGCCAGCGCACCAGCCGTTCGCCGCGCGCCAGCTGGGCCACGAACTCCATGGTCGCGGTGCCGTCGTCCACCACGACGAGGTCCCGGGCGCGGGCGAGGGTGAGCAGCAGCTGTACGTACCGGGAGAACGGGTCGCCGATGACGATCCGCTCGGCCCGGCGCAGCGCGGGGGCCAGCGCGCCGATGGTCTGGAACGGCGCTCCGGCTCCGCCCCGGGCCTCCTCCCAGCGCACCGTGAGCCCCTCGTCCCGGGCGAGCTCGGCCATCCGGCGCAGCTGGCCGCGGGTCATGGGGTCGGTCGGGGAGAGCACGACGACGGTGATGCCGCCGCTGCCGGGCGGTGCGGAGGCCGGGCGCGCGAACGGGGCAGTGTCATCCGGGTTCGGGGTGTCCGGGTTCGGGGTCCCCGGGGTGGGCCGGCCGCCGTCCGGCACGGGATGTGCGGCGCCGTCGGGCGCGGCGGGTCCGGGTTCGGCGGCGGACCCCGGGGCTGGGACAGGTCCGGGTTCGGCGGCGGACCCTGGGACAGGTCCAGGTTCGGCGGCAGGCCCCGGGACTGCGACCGGCCCGGGCACAGAGGCCGCCCCGGAAGCAGGGGCAGGGCCCCGGCCGTCGGCCGCGGCCGGCCCCGGCGGGTGCTGCCCGGCCGCCCGGCGGCGGTCGGCGTACACCCACTCCAGCACGTTCAGGAGCTGGACCGGGCTCTCCACGAAGGCGAGGGTCTCCCCCGCCGCGGGCCGCCGCCCGGCCCGGGCTCCGGCCGCGGAACGCCGTCCGGCCGGCGTCCCCGCGACGGTTCCCGCCCGCGTCTCCGCGACGGTTCCCGCCGTCGTCTCCGCCGGGGTCCCCGCCGTCGTCCCCGTCATCGTTCCCGCCGGGGTCCCCGCGGCGGGAATGCCCTTGGGCGTCCCCGCGTCCGGGGCCCCCGGGGGCATCCGGCCATCCGCCGGCCGGCCATCCGCCGACGGGCGGTCCGCCGGGGAGCGGTCCGCCGGGGGGCGGTCCCCCCGGTCCGGGCCCCGGAAGCGGCCCCCCGTGGCCGGCGTGCGCCGGCCCGGGGCCGCTTCCGGGGGCGGGCCCAGCGGCCCGTCAGGTGTACTCACCGAGCTCCACCTCGTGTTCTTGCGCGCCGGCTTCTCGCGCGGCGGCGCGGTTCCGGCCGGTTCAGACGGCGACCGGCTCGCGGTCGGCGCCCTCGGCGATGACACCGGGCACCCGGCGCAGCTTCTTCATCGGGCCGAGCTCGCTCTCGTAGACCTTCTTGACGCCGTCGCCGAGCGACTCCTCGACGACCCGGATGTCCCGGACGAGGCGCTGCAGGCCCTGCGGCTCCACGGAGGCGGCCTGGTCGGAGCCCCACATGGCGCGGTCGAGGGTGATGTGGCGCTCGACGAAGGAGGCGCCGAGGGCGACGGCGGCGAGGGTGGTCTGCAGACCGGTCTCGTGGCCGGAGTAGCCGATCGGCACGTTCGGGTACTCCTCCTTCAGCGTGTTGATCACGTTGAGGTTGAGCTCCTCGGCCTTGGCCGGGTAGGTGCTGGTGGCGTGGCAGAGCAGGATGTTGTCGCTGCCCAGGACCTCGACCGCGTGCCGGATCTGCTTCGGGGTGGACATGCCGGTCGACAGGATGATCGTGCGGCCGGTGGCGCGCAGCGCGCGCAGCAGCTCGTCGTCGGTCAGCGAGGCCGAGGCGACCTTGTGCGCCGGGACGTCGAACTTCTCCAGGAAGGCGACGGCCTCGGTGTCCCACGGGGAGGCGAACCAGGCGATGCCGCGCTTCTTGCAGTGCTCGTCGATCTGCCGGTACTCGTCCTCGCCGAACTCCACGCGGTGCCGGTAGTCGATGTAGGTCATCCGGCCCCAGGGGGTGTCGCGCTCGATGTCCCACTGGTCGCGCGGGGTGCAGATCTCCGGGGTGCGCTTCTGGAACTTGACCGCGTCGCAGCCGGCGTCGGCGGCCGCGTCGATGAGCTTGAAGGCGTTCTCCAGGTCACCGTTGTGGTTGATGCCGATCTCGCCCGTGACGTACACGGGGTTGCCGGGGCCCGCGGTCTTGGTGCCGAGGGTGCGCAGACGGGGGGTGGTGCTCATGTGAGTCAGTTCCTTCTTCTAGAGGGAGGGGCCGAGGATCCACGAGGCGATCTCGCGGATCGCGCCGTTTCCTCCGGGGGTGGAGGTGACCGCGCGTGCGGCGCCGCGCACGATGTCGTGCGCACCGGCGACCGCGACGGGCCAGCCGACGAGGCCGAAACACGGCAGGTCGTTCACGTCGTTGCCGACGTAGAGCACCCGCTCCGGCGCGATGCCCTGCTCCTCACACCACTGCTTGAGTGCGAGGTCCTTCCGGTCGATGCCGTGGAGCACGGGGACCCGCAGCTTGCGGGCCCGTGCGGCGACGACCGGGTTCTGCTCCGTGGACAGGATCAGCAGGCCGAGACCGGAGCGGCGCAGTGCCGCGATCCCGAGCCCGTCGCCGCGGTGCACGGCGACCATTTCCCGTCCGTCGGAGTCGACGAGCACCCTGTCGTCGGTCTGGGTGCCGTCGAAGTCGAGTACCACCGCGTCGATGTCGTCGCGGGTGGGGAGTGCGCCGGGGCGCGGGGCGTCCATCAGGGGCGCGAGCGCGCGGGCGCGGGCCAGGTCGTGCGGGTCGTCGACCTCCAGCACGCGGGCCGGGTCGGTGCGCACCAGGGAGGTGCGGCCGAAGAAGCGGTGCCCCGCCTCGCGGAAGCCCTCGGCGTCCATGGCGTACGCGGCGCCGGTCTCCAGCAGGTCCTGCGGCCGGTCCTGGCGGCGCGGCCGGTAGGACTTGTCGTGGTTGACGCCGGTGGCGTCACCGGCGGCGGCCTCCGCCGGGCCGGCCGTCCCGTCGCCCTCGCGCCAGACGAAGCCGTGGAAGGCGGCGACGGTCAGTGCGCTGTCGGCGCCGTCCTCGGCGACCGCGGCGGCCACCCCGTCGATGTCCTCCCGGGCGAGGAAGGGGCTGGTGCACTGGACGAGCAGCACGGTCCCGACCGCGCGGCCGTGCAGGGCCTCGTGCGCGTCCATCGCGTGCAGCACGGCGGCCTCGCTGGTGGCGGTGTCGCCCGCGATGACGGCCGGGCGCTGCACCACGTCGGCGCCCGCGCCCCGGGCGGCCGCGGCGATGCCCGCGTCGTCGGTGGAGACCACGACGTCGGTGACGATCCGGCTCGCCAGGCACTCACGGACGGCCCGCACCACCAGGGGCACGCCCCCGACGGCCGCGAGGTTCTTCGCGGGCACGCCCTTCGACCCGCCTCGCGCGGGAATGACGGCCAGCACGGTGGGAGGCATCACGGCTCCTTCGGGGAGTTCGGCGGGCTGCGTCCCGGCAGCCCGGATCGGCGTCGGCGCGGGGCTGCCCGGCCGCGGCGCGGGGGTGGACCGCGGCGGCGCGGTGACCGTGGCGGACGAGGCGGCGGCGGGCGAGGCGTCGGCGGTCCGTGCGGAGCGCGTCACCGGCCCCGCGGCGGCACGCGACGGCACGGCCGCCCCGGGTATGGCGCTCACAGCTGCCCCCAGCGGCGGATCGCGGGCGCCACGCGCTGGACGCCCTGCCGGTAGGCGGTGCGGGCCGCGTCGCGGGCGA
This sequence comes from Streptomyces sp. NPDC002055, assembly GCF_040296705.1. NCBI lineage: Bacteria > Bacillati > Actinomycetota > Actinomycetes > Kitasatosporales > Streptomycetaceae > Streptomyces > Streptomyces sp. NPDC002055. Next base: position 44,796 of record NZ_JBEOXS010000028.1, on the reverse strand, counting down.
AGCCGCGGGTGGCGCGGCGCAGGGCGCTCTCCTCGCGCGGTTCGGCGCTCGCCCCGGGCAGCGGTTCACCCGTGGGGTCCAGGGCGTGCCGGGCGAGGATGCCGGGGAGGTAGCCGGGCGCCGTGGCGCCCGTGTAGTAGGGGCGGATCGGCGGGAGCCCGTCCGCGGCGACCAGTTCGGCCAGCCGGTTCCGGGCGGCGTCGAAGGCCGTCTCGTACGGGCCGTCGGCGGCGACGCCCTGCCGGCCGAGCCAGCCGGCGTCCGCCTCGGGGGTCCGCCCGGCGTCCAGTTCGTCCCAGGAGAGCAGGCAGCCGGACCCGAGGAAGTGGTGGTTGCCCAGCGCCTCGCGCACGCCCAGGTCGGTGAGGACGGCCGTCGGGATGTGCCGGTGCAGCGCCTCCAGCGCGGCGGTGGAGCTGACCGTGACCAGCAGGTCGGTGCGGTCCAGCACCTCCCCCATGTGTCCGTAGACCAGGCGGCAGTTGTCGGGGAGGCCGCCGGGCAGCCGGGCGGCGAGCTTCTGGTAGGGCAGTTCCTCGATGTGCGTGGTGTGCTCGCCGGGCTTGCTGCGCAGCTTGACCAGCACCTCCCGGCCGGGGTGCAGCCGGGCGTGGGCGGCGGCGCGGCGCAGCAGGTAGGTGCGGTCGGCGCGGTTCTCCGGGACGGAGGGCTGGGCGGCGAAGACCACCGTGAAGGGGTGGTCGCCGCGGTCCCGCTCGTCGTGGCGGGCGCCGCCGAGGAAGGGGAGCGCGGTCTCGACGACGCTGTCCGTACCGGCGTTCACCCCCCGGTAGACGGCGCGGAAGCGCTCGGCGTCGTGGCGGGAGTTGGCGAGCACGAGGTCGGCGCCGTGCCGCAGCAGCAGCCCGTCGGCCAGCTTCTCGTAGACGACGCCGACGTAGCCGGTGACGACCACGGGGCGCTTGCGGCGGATCCCGTCCGGGCCGGCCGCGGCGGTCGCCGTCGCGCGGGCCAGCCCGTGCAGCATCGCCTGGACGGCCCCGCCCACACAGGCGAGGACGACGACGTCGTACGCTGAATCCGCGACGGTCCGCAGGAATTCGACGCCGGTGACCTCGCGCAGCGAGTCGGCCCGTACGCCCACTTCGTCGAGCTGACGGGGGGTCGGGGTGGCGCGTCCGCGCAGGAGGTACCCGTCGAGGCGGATGTCCGATACGAGGCGGTTTGCGGTGAGTGCGCCCCATTTCCATCGAGTATCGGAATCGGCGAGCACGGCAACCCGCTGGCGGTGACTGGTTACTGGCACGTCGATGACGCTAGGAAGGCATTTCGAGTCGCGGCCCAACGCAGCCGCAACAAAGGGTTAACAGCACATCGCCGAATGGCGAATCGGCCCGTGACGGAAGCCGGTTAACCGATCCGCCATATTTCGTTCACCCGTGAGTTCACCGTAGGTCAAGACTACGGTCGGGGAGCCGCCTACCGTCACCCGGGTGGTTAAGCTCTCCGTCATCGTGCCGTTCTACAACGTGCAGACATACGCGCCCGACACCCTGAGAAGTCTCCGCGCGAACGCCCGGGAGGACTTCGAATTCATTCTCGTCGACGACTGTTCGTCGGACGGGACCCCGGAGATCCTCGACCGGGCCGCGCGGGACCTGCCGGGTGCCGTCGTGGTGCGGCACGAGCAGAACGGCGGTCTCGCCACCGCGCGCAACACCGGCCTCGACGCCGCGCGCGGTGAGTACCTGACGTTCCTCGACGGGGACGACTGGCTCGCGCCCGGGTACTACGAGCAGCTGCTCGCCGCCATGGAGGACCTGGGCTGCGACTTCGTCCGCACCGACCACGTCCAGTGCACGGCCAGGGCACGCAGCATCCACCGCGTCCCGCACGGACGGCGCGGCGTCGTCATGTCGCCGCGCGAGGCGATCCTGCCCGCCGACCGCAGCACCTCCGTCGACTACGCCTACGCCTGGGCCGGCATGTACCACCGGCGGCTCGCCGACGAGGGGCTGCTGCACTTCCGCGACGGGCTGCGCACCGCCGAGGACCGGCCGTGGATCTGGCGGCTGCACCGCGAGGCGCGGTCGTTCGCGGTCCTCGGCCTGCTCGGCGTCTTCTACCGCCGCGGGGTCGCCTCCTCCCTGACCCAGATCGGCGATGTCCGCCAGCTCGACTTCATTCGCGCATTCGACCAGGTGATCGATGAGACGGCGAAGGATCCGAACGCCGACGCATTGCTCCCGAAAGCCGTGCGCACGTATTGCGCCATCATTTCCCACCACCTCGCCGGTATCGAAAGGTTCGAGCCTGCGGTGGCGCGTAAATTGCGGGCGATGAGCGCCGCCGCATTGAAGCGCATGCCGCAGGACGTTCTGCAGGAGGCCATCGACTCCATGGACGTTCAGCGCGCTTCGCGGCTGCGGCGGGTACGCCGCCGGCCCGTCACCACGGAGGTGGCCGCCTGATGCCCGCCCTCGCACGGAGCCGCCGGAAGACGCAGATCTTCTTCGCCTCCACCCTCTACGGCGCCGCGACACTGGCCGCCGCCCTCGACGCGGACTGCTTCGGGCCCGCCGACCGCCGGCTGCTGCTGATCAGCAACAACGCCACGACGCCCGAGACGACGCCGTCCGTGGACACCATGCCCGGCTTCGAACGGCTCCGCGGCCGCTTCGACCGGGTGCTCTCCTGGAACGAGACGATCAGCCCGTTCCACCCCGGCGGCTGGTCCCCGCGCCAGGACGACGTCCCGCTCTGGGAGCGCCATCTGCGGCTGCTCTGGGGGCTCGGCGACGACGAGGTCGAACTCGCCGTCGAATCCATCCAGGTCAACCCGTCGCTGGCGCTGACCCAGCTCTTCCCGGGAGCCCCGGTCGACGTCTACGCCGACGGGCTGATGAGCTACGGCCCGACCCGCAACAAGCTCGACCCGCTGGTCGGCACCCGGATCCGGCGGCTGCTCCACCTGGATCTCGTGCCGGGCCTGCGCCCACTGCTGCTCACCGAGTTCGGCGTCGAGCCGGAGGTCGTCCCCACCGACGTCTTCACCGCCGTCCTCGCCGAACTGGCCGAGGACCAGGCCGGCGGCGAGGCCCTGCCGGAGCCGACGGCCCCCGCGCTGCTCCTCGGCCAGTACCTGTCGGCGCTGGACATCCTCACCCCCGAGGAGGAGGAGCAGCTGCATGTGACGATGCTGCGCGGCGCCGCCGAACTGGGCCACCACAACATCGTGTTCAAGCCGCACCCCACCGCTCCCGCGCGCTGGTCGCGCGTGCTGGAGAAGGAGGCCGGCGAGCTGGGCGTCCGGCTGACCGTGCTCGACACCCCGGTACTCGCCGAGGTGCTGTACCAGCGGATGCGGCCCGCGCTCGTCGTCGGCTGCTTCTCCACCGCGCTGCTCACCGCGAGCGCGTTCTACGGCCTCCCGGTGGCCCGCGCCGGCACCGACCTGCTGCTGGAGCGGCTCAGCCCGTACCAGAACAGCAACCGCGTCCCGGTCACCGTCGTCGACGCGCTGCTGCCGGAGATCACCGACGCGGCCGCCGTCACCGGCTGGACCTCCCCCTCCCGCGAGGAGGTCGCGGACCGCCTCACCGGGCTGGTCGCCGCGGTCGGCTACGCCATGCAGTCGCAGATCTACCCCGGCCTGCGGGCCGAGGCGGAGCGCTTCCTGGCCACCCGGCTCGACACCCGCACCTGGCGCTACTTCAAGCGCCGCCGGCTGACCTCGCTGGCGCTGCCCGGGGCGATCCCGTCCCAGCTCGCCTTCCTGCCGCGGAACGCCGCGGTCCGCAGGGTCGCGCGCCGGGCCCGCGCCGTGCAGCGGCGCCTGGTGAAGAAGAAAGCCGCGTTCGGATGACGGCTCCGGCCGGCACCACGCTCCCGAAGCCCTCACCGGGAGCGCCCGCGCCGCGGGAACGGCCCGCGGCGCGCACCATATCCGGCGGGCCCCGGGGCGCGCGGCTGCGCGCCCTCGACGGCCTGCGGCTGATAGCCGCCCTGATGGTCGCCTGCTACCACTTCGGCGGCCGGGACGGCGAGATCGGCGAGGCCTGGGGCAGCTCCCCCGCCGTCCAGTTCCCCACCGCCTCCCAGCTGTTCGCCTACGGCTGCCTGGGCGTCCAGATCTTCTTCGTCATCAGCGGCTTCGTGATCTGCATGAGCGGCTGGGGCCGGCCGCTGCGCGCCTTCTTCGCCTCCCGGGTCTCCCGCCTCTTCCCCGCCTACTGGGCGGCGATCATCCTGGTCACGGCGGTGTTCGCGCTGCCCTGGGTGACCTATGAGGCGGTGTCGCCGAGCGACGCCCTGACCAATCTGACGATGCTGCAGATGCCGCTGGGCGTCGACCGGGTGCTCGGCGTGTGCTGGACCCTCTGGGCGGAGCTGCGCTTCTACGCCCTGTTCGCGCTCTGCGTCATCCTGCCCGGCGCCAACCGGCAGCGCATCGTGCTGTTCTGCGCGGTGTGGACGCTGGCGGCGGCGGTGGGCGAGGCCGCGAACGAGCCGCTGCTCGACCTGGTGCTGATGCCCGAGTACGCGCCGTTCTTCATCGGCGGCATCGGCCTGTACCTGCTCCACCTCGACCGGCGTGACATGACCGCGTGGGGAATCGTTTCGGCAAGCTGGCTGATCGGCCAGCACTACGCCGTCGACCGCCTGTGGCACCCGGCGGACCCGGAGTTCTTCTCCTACCGCCCCTCGCTGGGCATCGTCGCCGTGGTCACCCTGGGCTTCGTCGCGGTCGGCGCGGTGGCCCTGGGGCACCTCCGCTGGGCGAACTGGCCCTGGCTGACCGTGGCCGGCGCGCTGACCTACCCGTTCTACCTGGTGCACGAGCACCTGGGCTGGGTGACGGTGCACGTACTGCACCGGACGCTCGGGCTGCCCGCGTACGCCACCCTGCCGCTGACCATCGCCGCGATGCTGGTGACGGCCTGGCTGCTGTACCGGTGGGTGGAGACTCCGCTCACCCCGCGGATCAAACGGGCACTGGCGCCGCCGCGACGGGGAGCGTGAACCACACGCCCTTGCCCTGGGCGCCGCCCAGCCCCATCGGCGCGCCGAGCGCCGTGCCCCAGCGGCCGTGGGTGAGGACGTCCACCAGGTGCAGCCCGCGCCCGCACTCCCCGTCGGCCGTAGCGGGGCGCCGGGTGACCGGCTCGGCCGTCCCGTCGTACACCGTGACCCGGACGTCGGCCGCCTCGATCGCCAGCCAGAGCAGCGAACCGAGGCCGCGGGCGTGCAGATAGGCGTTGGTCACCAGCTCGGACGTGCAGAGCATCGCCGTGTCGACGAGATGGTCCAGCCGCTCCGAGCGGAGCACCGTGGCCACGAAGTCCCGGGCGACCAGCGGGGAGGTGCACAGCGGCGGGCAGTAGAGGGTGTACGAGTGGGGTACGTCCGCGACGGCGGTGCGCATGGGCAAACGCCTCTCGTGAAGGTGCGACTGCGGCAAGCGGAACGCAGACGCTACCCCAAGTGAGCATGGCACGACAGAGAGTAAGGAAACATCTCACCCGGTCCGCCCCAGCGCACGGGAGCGATCACGGGGAGCACGCGGGGAGTCCGGCTCCCGGGGTGGGGTGGCGGCGGGCGGGCCGGGCGCGGCTCCCACCGAAGCGGCGCCGTTCGACCTGCACGCCGGAGCCTGCGCCGATCCCGCCCCGGAGCGGTCGGCGGCGGCGAAGGCGGTAACGCCCTCGGGTCGTGACGGCCGCCCGTAAACTCCGTTATACGTGCGACGAGTTCGGCCCCCTGAGCCGGGACCACCGCGTGGCGGAGCCGGGGGAGGAGATCGCCGCTCTGAACACGCCGTGACGAGAGGGGTAGGCATGTCGCAGACCGATGGTGCACGACTGTTCCGGGAATCCTGGATCGCAGGTGTCCGGCAGCACTTCCCCGGCGAGCCGAAGGCCGGGTACGTGACTCCGTGGGACGACACCCCGCAGTGGGAGCGAGAGGCGGCGGGCTCCGTCTACGAGCAGGTGCGCCAGTTCGTCGAGATCAGCGGGGGCACCACGGCCCGGCTGTCCCGCGAACAGAAGAGCCGCTTCGTCGCGACGTGCTGGACCGCCCAGATGTTCAAGCACTTCGACGACCCGAAGCCCGGCTACGTGGCGGACTGGCCGGACCTGCCGTCCTGGCAGCAGGAGACCGACGCGGACATCTTCGAAGCGATCGAGAAGGCGTTGAGCTGACCACGTGGCAAGCTGCTGACCACGCAGCAAGCCTTTGAGGCCTGAGGGCTCACTGCCGGCGCCGGCCCCGGGCCACGACCCCTCGGCGCCGGCCCCGCCCCGTCCGTCAGGCCCGCCCGTCAGGCCCCGTCCGCCACGCCCCGCCCGTCACGCCCCCGGCGGGGCCGCCTCCAGCCCCGTCCGTTCGATTCCCGCGAGGACGATCCGCAGGCCCGCCTCGAAGCGCTCCTCGTAGCCGGAGAAGAGGTCCGTCCCGGCCGCGGCGGCCAGCGGGAAGTCCGCGCCGATGCCCTCGGCGCGCTCGACCGGGTCGTAGCGCGGGTCACGCTCACCCGGCTCCGGATAGACCGCCTGCTCCTCGATCACGAAGCCGATGGTGAAGGCGTACGCCGTGAAGTACGCCTGCACCGCGTCGGCCGGGGTGAACCCGGCCTCGACCAGGGCCTGGAGATGCTCCTCGAGGTACGGGGCGTGGTCCCGGCCGGTGAAGCGGGTGCCGCTGAAGACCTTGGCGCCGTCGCGATACCCGAGCAGCCCGCGGCGCAATCCCCGGCAGGACTGCGCGAGGTGCTCCCGCCAGTCACGGACCGCGGGCCGGCCCTCCGGAGGGCCCACCATCCGCCGGAACATCTCGGTGGCCATCTCGTCGAGCAGTTCCTGCTTGTTCTTGAAGTGCCAGTACAGGGCCGGCGCCTGCACGTTCAGCTCGGTGGCGATACGGCGCAGCGTCAGGCCGTTGAGCCCCAGCTCGTTCAGCAGCCGCAGCGCGGTGTCCACCACCTGCGTCCGGTCCAGTCGCGTCGTCGCCATTCGGCCATTCTCCCAGTGAGCTCGCCCCGCCCTTGACAATTTAACACCGTTAAGTCAATCCTCTGGGGCATGGAACTTAACAACGTTAAGCACGCGGACGTCCTGATCGCCGGAGCCGGGCCGACCGGCCTCGCGCTCGCCTGTGACCTGGCGCGGCGGGGGATCCGGGCCCGGATCGTCGAGCGGGCCGCGGCGCTGTTCCCGGGCTCGCGGGGGAAGGGGCTGCAGCCCCGCACGCTGGAGGTCCTGGACGATCTCGGCGTCATCGACGCGGCGTACGCGGCGGGTGGTCCGCTGCCGCCGATGGTGACGTGGACGGACGGGCAGCGGGGGGACGAGTGGGACATGATCCCGCGGGGCGAGCCGACGCCCACCGCGCCCTACGGCGAGGCGCTGATGCTGCCGCAGTGGCGCACCCAGGAGATCCTGTACACCCGGCTGCGGGAGCTCGGCGGGGAGGTCCACTTCTCCACCGCGCTCACCGGCTTCACCCAGGACGCCGACGGCGTCACCGCCACCCTCACCCGCGCGGACGGCTCGGTGGAGAATACCCGCGCCGCCTACCTCGTCGCGGCCGACGGCGGGCGCAGCACCGTCCGCAAGGCCCTGGGCATCGGCATGACCGGTGAGACCGTCGATCCGGAACCCATGCTGGTGGCCGACGTCCGGGCGGACGGCATCGACCGGCTCAACTGGCACGTCTGGCCGCACTCGCCCGCCGGGATGCTCACGATGTGCCCGCTCGCGGGGACCGACACGTTCCAGATCTACGCCCGGTACACGGACGGCTCCGCGCCGGATCTGTCACCGGAGGGCATCCGGGCGGTGGTCGCCGAGCGCACCCATCTCACGGTCAGGAACATCCACGAGGTGGTGTGGGCCTCGGACTTCCGGGCCCGCGCCGCTATGGCGGACCGCTTCCGGTCCGGCCGGGTCTTCCTCGCCGGCGACGCCGCCCATATCCACTCCCCCGCGGGCGCCCAGGGGCTCAACACCAGCGTGCAGGACGCCTACAACCTCGGCTGGAAACTGGGCCTCGTCCTGCAGGGGCTCGCCGGGCCGGAACTGCTCGACACCTACGAGGAGGAGCGGATCCCGATCGCCGCCGGGGTGCTCGGCATCAGCACGAACCTCCACCGGGCCATGCTGTCCGCGCCTCGCGACGCGATGCCCCGACGCGATGCCGGGACCCAGCAGTTGGGGCTGGGCTACCGGGGCGACTCACTGGCGGTCGAGCGGCGGAGCGCCCTGCCGGAGGGCGCCCTGCGGGCCGGCGACCGGGCCCCGGACGCCCCGCTGCCGGACGGTTCACGCCTCTTCGACCTCTTCCGCGGACCCCACTTCACCCTGCTCGCCTTCGGCTCGGCCGAACTCCCGCCGGTCGACGGGGAGACGATCCACGCCCACCGGGTGCCGGCCGACGCTCCGGTCGCTCACGAGGCCTACGCCGAGCACGGCCTCTTCCTCGTCCGGCCCGACGGCTACGTGGCCCTGGCCACGCACGACCCGTCCGACCTCGCCGCTCACCCGGCCTGGCCGGGGACACCGTCCTCCCGGGGCGCGTCCCGCTCGGCGTCCCAGGGCACCCAGGGCAGCGCCTCCCGCCAGCCGGCGCGTCCGAAGGCCCAGGCCTGAAGGACCGGGGCGACGATGTCGCAGCCGCCGAGGCCGAACGGCTCGGTCACCACGGCCCGGTGGTGCGTCTCGGGGCCGCCCGAGCGGTACTCGACGAGGCAGCTCATGTCCTCGTTGAGGTGGACCTGCAGGTAGTGGTCCCCGGGGCCGGGGGCGTCGAGCCGGTCGACGACCACGAAGCAGTGACGCGGATTCATATCGGCGAGCAGGTCGTGGAGTCGGTCCTCGGACGGGTCGTCCCAGGTCGTCCCGCACCACTCGTGGGCGCGCAGCCTCGGCTTCGTCATGCGGCGACGGTAGCGGGGCGGCGGACGTCACGGCGCCGCGGCCCCTTCGGATGGGGCCACGGCGCCGGAGGCCGGTGCCCGAGGCGGTCGCGAACCGGTGCCCGAGGCGGTCGCGGGCCGGCTGCGGGGCCGGATCCGAGCGTCCGGACCCGGTCCCCGCCCGCTCCCGCTCCCGCGGGACCGGAGCTAGGGCAGGACCAGCGAGAGCAGCAGGATGAAGCCGATGCCGACCACCGAGATGATGGTCTCCATCACCGACCAGGTCTTGAACGTCTGGCCGACGCTCATCCCGAAGTACTCCTTCACCAGCCAGAAGCCGGCGTCGTTCACATGACTGAAGAAGAGGGAGCCCGCCCCGATCGCCAGGACCAGCAGGGCCACCTGCGGGGTGCTCATATCGGCCGCGAGCGGGCCGACCAGCCCGGCGGCGGAGATGGTGGCCACCGTCGCCGACCCCGTCGCCAGCCGGATGCCGACCGCGATCAGCCAGGCGAGCAGCAGCGCGGAGACCGACCAGTCCCGGGAGAGCTCCAGGATCATCTGCCCGACGCCGCAGTCGATCAGCGTCTGCTTGAAGCCGCCGCCGGCACCGACGATCAGCAGGATCCCGGCGATCGGCACCAGCGACTTCTCCACCGTCACGGCCAGCCGGTCCTTGCCGAAGCCGGCCGCCCGGCCGAGCGTGAACATCCCGACGACCACGGCCGCGAGCAGGGCGATCAGCGGGGAGCCGAGGACGTCGGTGACCCGCTGGACGTGGTCCTCGGGGTCGTCGACGACGATGTCCACCAGTGCCTTGACCAGCATCAGGGCGACCGGGAGCAGCACGGTCGCGACCGTGGCGGGAAAGCTCGGGCGGCGCTCCAGGGTCTCCGAGGGGCGCTCCGGAACCAGGCCCTCGGGCGGGGTGACGTCCACCCAGCGGGCGGCGTACCGGGAGAACACCGGGCCGGCGATGACCACGGTCGGCACGGCGACCAGCACCCCGAGCGCGAGGGTGACGCCGAGGTCGGCACCGACGGCGTCGATGGCGGCGAGCGGGCCGGGGTGCGGCGGCACGAGGCCGTGCATCACGGACAGGCCGGCCAGCGCCGGGATGCCGATGCGCATCAGGGAGTAGTGGCCGCGCTTGGCGACGAGCAGGACCACCGGGATCAGCAGCACGATGCCGACCTCGAAGAAGAGCGGCAGCCCGATGATCCCCGCGATCAGTGCCATCGCCCACGGCATGGAGCGTTCGCCCGCCCGGGCCAGGATGGTGTCGACGATCTGGTCCGCCCCGCCGGAGTCGGCGAGCAGCTTGCCGAGGATCGCGCCGAGGGCGATGAGCACCCCGACACCCGCGACGGTGTCGCCGAGGCCCGTGGTGAAGCTTTCGGTCACCTTGTCGAGGGGGGCCGCCGCGACGGCGCCGAGGGCCAGGGAGCCGATGGTCAGGGCGAGGAAGGCGTGCACCTTCCAGCGGGTGATGAGCAGGACGATGACGGCGATGCCGACGAGGACGGCGAGGCCCAGCTGCGCATGGCCCGCCGAGGTGATCGGCTCGACGGGGTCCGCTGCCGCCAGTATCTCCGCGCTGAGACGACCGGTCACGGCGATTCCTTTACGGGTGGGTGACGGGGGTGGGGGCCGGACACCGCGCCAGGGCGGCAACCGCCTGTGCGGTGACGGACGCCGGATCCGCGGTGACGGGGACGGCGGTTCCGCACTCGTCCGCCTGGAGCGGCTCCAGGGCGGCGAACTGCGAATCGAGCAGAGCACCGGGCATGAAGTGGTCCCGGCGCCCGTCCAGGCGCTCGGCGATCAGCGAGCGCTCGCCCGTGAGATGGAGGAAGCAGAGGCCGGGGGCGGCGGCCCGCAGCCGGTCGCGGTAGGCGCGCTTGAGGGCGGAGCAGCTGACCACACCGCCGAGGCCGGCGCGGCTCCGGGCCCAGGCGCCGATGGCGTCGAGCCAGGGCGCGCGGTCGGCGTCGTCGAGCGGGGTGCCGCCGGACATCTTGGCGATGTTGGCGGGCGGGTGGAAGCCGTCCGCCTCGGCGTACGGCACACCGAGCTCGGCGGCCAGGGCCTGGCCGACAGTGGATTTGCCCGTACCGGACACACCCATGACGACCACGACGTGGGGGGCGTTCATCTGCGAAAACCTCGCTGTCCTCTGCGACCTCGACGCGCCCCACACTCAAACTCATAGGTACGACGTATTCAAGAGTTCGTGCGCTAAAAGTCATACTTAATTGAGGTCACGGTCCGGCGCGTAGGCTGACTTCCGCACAGGGGGCGGCCGGAGAGACGGGAAGACCATGGAGAGCCAGGGCCGGGAACGGGGACTGCACGCACGGCTGTTGGCGTCCCTCGGTCCCGCGATCACGGCGGGCGAGTACCCGGCGGGGACCGTCCTGCGCACCGACGAGCTGGAGGAGCGCTTCGACGTCTCCCGCACCGTGGTCCGCGAGGCGGTCCGGGTCCTGGAGTCGATGCACCTGGTGCAGTCGCGGCGCCGGGTCGGGGTCACCGTCCTCCCGGCGGACCAGTGGAACGTCTACGACCCGCAGGTCATCCGGTGGCGGCTGGCCGGCGCCGACCGGGCGCGCCAGCTGCGGTCGCTGACGGTGCTGCGCTCGGCGGTCGAACCGGTCGCCGCCGGGCTGGCCGCCGAGCTCGCCACCCCCGAGCAGTGCGCCGAGCTCACCCGGCACGCCCTGGGCATGGTGGCGACCTCACGCGGGCAGCAGCTGGACGCCTATCTGGTGCACGACGTGGCGTTCCACCGGGTCGTGCTGCAGTCCTCGGGCAACGAGATGTTCGCCCGGCTCGGCGATGTGGTGGCGGAGGTGCTGGCCGGCCGCACCGAGCACCAGGTGATGTTCACCGACCCCGACCCGGCCGCGGTCACCCTGCACGTCCAGGTGGCGGAGGCGGTACGGGCGCGGGACGCGGCCCGTGCCGAGCGGCTCACCCGGGAGATCACCGCCGGCGCGATGGCCGAGCTGGACGTCCTCGCGCCCTGAGCCCCGGCCGCGCCCGCCCGGGGACGACGGCCGCGCGGTCTCAGCCCGCGCTCGACAGCGACAGCTTCGCCGCGAAGCCGAGGAAGAGCGCCCCCGCCGCCGAGGTCGCCCCCGCCGCGAGCCGCTTGCGGCGGCGGAACTGCGCCGCCACCCGGCTGCCGCCGAATATCAGCGCGGTCAGATAGAGGAACGAGCACAGCGTGGCCAGCGTGCCGAGCAGCAGGAACGACAGCGCCGGGTGCGCGTATCCGGGGTCGACGAACTGCACGAAGAAGGAGACGAAGAAGAGGATCGCCTTCGGGTTGAGCAGGCTGATCACCAGGGCCCGGCGGTACGGCCGCTCCACCGCCTCGGTCCCCTCCCCGGCCGCGGCGGCGGCGGAAACAGGCCCGGCGTCCTCGGCGGCCGGGCGCTCGTGCCGGGCGCGCCACATGCTCCACGCGGCCCGCAGCATGCCGATCGCCAGCCAGGTCAGATAGCCGGCGCCCGCGTACTTCACGATGCCGTAGAGCATGGCGTTGGCCTGGAGGAGCGAGGCCACGCCGGCCGCGGAGAGCACCATCAGCACGGCGTCGCCGCAGAAGACCCCGCACGCGGCGCGGTAGCCGGTGCGCACACCGCGCCGTGCCGCGACCGATATCACGTACAGCGAGTTCGGCCCGGGCAACAGGATGATCAGTACGAGTCCGGCGAGATACGTCGGGAGGTCGGTCACGCCCAGCATGGCCCGGAGTCTGGCACAGGCCTCCGACAATTCGCTCAGGCGTCCACATGCCAGAAGCGGCGGACCGCTCCCGGGCCGGGACACCCGCATGGTTCCCGCAGGTCAGAACACGTCCGACGGTTCGTAGGCGCCCCACACCTCCCGCAGTGCGTTGCACACCTCGCCCACCGTGGCGCGCGCCGCCAGCGCCCGCTTCATGGGGTACAGCACGTTGTCCGTCCCCGCCGCCGCGCCCCGCAGCGCGCCGAGCGCGGAGTCCACGGCCGTCCGGTCCCGCTCCGCGCGCAGCTTGGCCAGCCGCTCGGCCTGCTGCGCCTCGATCGCCGGGTCCACCCGCAGCGGCTGGTACGGCTCCTCCGTCGGCGTCCGGAACCGGTTGACCCCCACCACGGTGCGTTCACCGGAGTCCGTCTCCTGCGCGATGCGGTACGCGCTGCGCTCGATCTCGCCCTTCTGGAAGCCGCGTTCGATCGCGGCGACCGCGCCGCCCAGGTCCTCGACCCGTCGCATCAGCTCCACCGCGGCGTCCTCGACCTCGTCGGTCATCCGCTCCACCGCGTACGAACCGGCGAACGGGTCGACGGTGGCGGTGACATCGGTCTCGTGGGCCAGCACCTGCTGGGTGCGCAGCGCGAGCCGGGCCGACTTGTCCGTCGGCAGCGCGATGGCCTCGTCGAAGGAGTTGGTGTGCAGCGACTGGGTGCCGCCGAGCACGGCGGCGAGCCCCTGAATCGCGACCCGCACCAGATTGACCTCCGGCTGCTGGGCGGTGAGCTGCACCCCCGCGGTCTGGGTGTGGAAGCGCAGCATCATCGACTTGGGGTTCCGGGCACCGAACTCCTCCCGCATCACCCGCGCCCAGATCCGGCGCGCGGCGCGGAACTTGGCGACCTCCTCCAGGAGCGTGGTGCGGGAGACGAAGAAGAACGACAGCCGGGGCGCGAAGTCGTCCACCGCCATCCCGGCGGCCAGGGCCGTGCGGACGTACTCGATGCCGTCGGCCAGGGTGAACGCGATCTCCTGCGCGGGCGAGGCCCCGGCCTCCGCCATGTGGTAGCCGGAGATCGAAATGGTGTTCCACCTCGGCATCTCCCGCCGGCAGTACTGGAAGATGTCCGCGGTCAGCCGCAGCGAGGGCACCGGCGGAAAGATGTAGGTGCCCCGGGCGATGTACTCCTTGAGCACGTCGTTCTGGACGGTGCCGGTCAGCCCGCCGGCCGCGATGCCCTGTTCCTCGGCGACGATCCCGTACATCAGCAGCAGCAGCGCGGCCGGTGCGTTGATGGTCATCGAGGTGGAGACCTGGTCCAGCGGGATGCCGTCGAACAGCACCCGCATGTCCTCGGCCGAGTCGATCGCCACCCCGACCTTGCCGACCTCCCCGTGCGCGAGGGGCGCGTCGGAGTCGTGGCCCATCTGGGTCGGCAGGTCGAACGCCACGGACAGGCCCGTCGTGCCGTGGGCGATCAGATCCCGGTAGCGGGCGTTGGACTCGGTGGCGGTGCCGAAGCCCGCGTACTGCCGCATCGTCCAGGGCCGGCCCGTGTACATCGACGGGTAGACCCCGCGGGTGAAGGGGTACTCCCCCGGCTCGCCCAGCTTCTCCGCCGCGTCCCACCCGGCCAGGGACGCCGGGCCGTACACCGGCTCGATGGGAAGTCCGCTCTCGGTGGTCCGGGGGCTGCCCGACTCTGGCGCCATTGCTGTGCCTTCCCTGTCGCCACGCACCGGTGGCCCGTGTCCGCGGCGCCGGGCCGCGGGGCGGAGCGCGCCCCGCGCCGGCCCGGCTGCGGGACCTTTCATCCAGGGATGTACCCCGGGTTCGCCCACCGGCAGCCCGGGAAGAGTCAAACGGGGAAAGATCCGGATGAGGGGGGATCTTGGTGGCCTGGAACTCGTCGGTGTGCAGGGGCCTGGTCTGCGGAGGTGTGCGCGGGGCGGTCGCGGCGGCCGCGGCCGTCGTTCTGGCGGCCGGCGCGGCCACCGGCTGCACCTCGAGAACCCCCGTCGCCGGCGACGGCAAGGCCCCGGCCCGCACGGCGCCGGCCACCGCCTCCCGCAGCGGACCGCCCTCCCACCGCGGTCCCGGAACGGCGACCGGCAGCACCCGGCCCGCGCCGAAGCAGCCGTCCCGGCCGTCCGCCGCACCCCGGCCGGCGGCACCGGCACCCGTGATGGCCCTCGGCAGCCGGAGCGCCCGGGTACGGGAACTCCAGGCCCGGCTCCGGGAGCTGGGGCTCTTCGGCCGGGCTCCGACCGGCTACTACGGCTCGGTCACCACGGCGTCGGTCCGGTCCTTCCAGGCCCGGCGGCACCGGGCCGTCACCGGCGCGGTGGACCCCGGCACCTGGGCCGCGCTGCGCGCGCTGACCCGGCAGCCGTCGCGCGCCGCGCTGTATCCGCCCACGAGCCGCCCCCTGCCGCGGACCGATCCGCGCTGCCGCACCGGGCGGGTGCTGTGCATCAGCAAGAGCAGCAACACCCTGGCGTGGATGGCGGACGGCCGGGTGCTCGCGGCGATGGACGTGCGGTTCGGCTCGCAGTACACCCCGACCCGCGAGGGCGTCTTCGCCGTCACCTTCAAGAGCCGCCACCATGTCTCGACGATCTACCGCACCCCGATGCCGTACGCGATGTTCTTCAGCGGCGGCCAGGCGGTGCACTACTCGGCGGACTTCGCGGCCCGCGGCTACGCCGGGGCGTCGCACGGCTGTGTGAACGTCCGGGACCGGGCCGGGATCGCCGCGGTCTTCGCCGGGGTACGGCCCGGGGACAAGGTGGTCGTCCACCGCTAGCCGTCCACCGCTAGCCCTCCACGGCTGAACGGACATGTCCGGGGACGGGGCTGCGGGGAGGCGCTCGCCGCCGTGGTTCCGGGGCGTTGCCGGAAGGCTGCCGGGGGATGCTGCCGGGCGCGCGGCGGGAAGCCGGGGGCGAGGAGGTCGGAAAGAGAGGGCGCGGGCGGGGCCGGGGGAACGTGCCCCGCCCGCGCCGATGCGTGGAGCCGTAGGTACGGGGGGAACCCCGGCTCTTCACGCGGCCGATGACCAGTCGGCTCACTTCATACTGCGCCGGGTCTTCGAAAAGTGTCACACCCTTGGTTGAACAGTGGACTGAAGCGGCGCCGAATCCGTCACGCCCGGGCTCCACGGCGCGACCGGACAGCGCGCCGAAGCGCGCCGGGGCGCACCCGCGCACGCGAGGGACCGCCCTGGCCGCACCGAGCCGCCAACCAGGAACGGGCCAGGTCAGGCCGGTGATCCGGCCCTCCGCCCGGCGAAGACGACGGGCTCTCGGAGGGGCGCCCGCGCAGCCGGGGTCCGGTGAGGGGGCCCGCGGCCCCGGTCCGGTGAAAGCGCCCGAGCAGCCCGGTCCGGTGAAGGCGCCCGCGGCCCCGGTCCGGTGAAAGCGCCCGAGCAGCCCGGTCCGTGAGGGTGCCCGCGCAGCCCCGGTCCGGTGAAGGCGCCCGCGAGGCAGAGCCGGTGAAGCCCCCGCAACAGCAGGGGCACGGATGCCGGAGGGCTCGGGCAGCACCGTGGACGCCGGAGGCCCAGGCACCGTGTCCCGCACGGCGAGCCTCCCGAGGAGGGACGCCCCCGCGCCCCCGCGCCCCCGCGCCCCCGGGAGATCACTCCGGAAACGGAAGCGACCGCCGGAGGGCTGCCGGGACGACCCCGGGCCGTGGCGCGGCGAAAGACCCCGAGACCCGGGGCCTTCCGGTGAAGTCCTCAGGTCCGGGGCCCCGTGGCGAAAGCACCCTGGGCGCGGGGAAAGCCCCCTGGCTGCGGCGAAAGACCCCCTGCGCCCGGAGGCCAGAGGGCAAAGGCCTCAGGGAGCCGTGGTCCCGGTGGCCGGGACCGTCGAGGTGTCCCCGGCCGTGGGGCTGTACGCGCTGGGCTTGCCCTCGCCGTGCCCCGGACCGTTGCCGCCGCGGTCGGCGTCACCGCTGTCGTCGGTGCCGCCGTCACCGTGGCCGTCGCCGCCGGGCTTGGAGTCCGAGCCCGTTCCGCCGTCGACGGAGCCGCCGGCCGACAGCCGGTCACAGTAGCGGTCGACCGCCTGCGAACCGCCGGCCGCCCGCTCCAGGGCCAGCCGGGTCCGGGCGTCGAGCCCACCGGTCTCGTACTTCTGGCACAGCGCCAGGAAGAACTTCAGCTTCTCCCGGTCCCGGCCGTCGCCCTGGCCCGGCACCTCGGGCTTGTCGTCCCGGCCGGTGCCGCCGCTGTCCGACGGGCGGCCGTGGCCACCGGCGGAGGGGGCGACGGTGCCGGGGTCCCGGCGGTCGGCGTCGCTGTCGCGCTCTCCGGTGGGCCGTCCCGTGGGAGACCGGTCCGGAGTCCGGTCCGTGCCGCCGTCGTGGGACGGCGGAGGCGAGTCGGGGCCGGAGGTCGCGCCCGCGGACACGCTCTGTGCCGGCAGCGGTTCCCCGCTCCCGCCGCCGAACGGCGCGGGCAGGACTCCCGCTCCCGCGGCGACGGCGACGCCGCCCAGCGCGCACCCGGCCAGAGCCACTGCCAGGCCCGCACGCAGCGGCCGGCCGAAGCGGGACGGCCGGCCACGCCGGGGCGGCTTGGGTCTTCCCAGCCGGACGGACGGCGGGGCGCCCATCGGGGCTTCCCCGCGCGTAGACATCGTGGACACGACATCGGCGCGTTCTTCCCGGGCCTTCCGGAAGGCGGCCAGCGCGGCGGCCTCACCGGGAAGTTCCTCGTGGAACGCGCCTCCGGGGCCGGTTCCGGTTCCGGGCAGGCGGACGTCCGCCGCGTCGGCCAGGGCAGCGGCGAGCCGCTCGGCCTGGGCGCGCGCGAGGGGGTCGTCGGCTCCGACCGCGGCGTCGGCTGAAGCGCCGCGCAGCAACCGCTCCGCAGCGTCCTCGTCCAGCCAGCTGTACCGGTCGTCGGCCATCACATGTCCTTCTGCGTCCGTGGACCGGAATCCGTCACACCGGCGGACGGCCGAGCGCCCGGCCGCGGGGCCCGCTGCGGGGGCACGCCCTCCAGTCCGCCCGGCTCCGTACCGCCCTCCGCCGCGGCTGCCGAAGCCGCTTCGATTCCTGTGTCACCTGCGGTGTCGCCCCCGAACCCGGCGGGGGCCGAGGCGCCGAGGATCTCGGCGAGCCGCTTCAGTCCGCGGTGTGCCGCGGTGCGCACCGCGCCCGGCCGCTTGCCGAGCACTCCGGCCGCGCTCTTCGCGTCGAGTCCGACGACGACCCGCAGCACCACGGCCTCGGCCTGGTCCTGCGGGAGGTGGGAGATGAGCCGGAGCGTGCTGCCGGTCCCGAGGGCCTCCAGCGCCTCGTTCGCGGTGTCCGCCTCACCCGGCTTGTCCGTGAGTTCGGTTTCGTCGCCGCCGACGGCCGGTCTGCGGCCGCGCATCCGTATGTGGTCCAGCGCCCGGTTCCGGGCTATCCGCGCCGCCCAGCCGCGGAAGCGGTCCGCGTCGCCGCTGAACCGCTCCAGGTCGCGGGCTATCTGCAGCCACGCCTCGGACGCGACGTCCTCCGCGTCCGGGTCGGCGACCAGCGTGCGCACATAGCCGAGCAGCCGCGGGTGCACCGCCCGGTAGACGGTCCGGAACGCATTCTCGTCCCCGTCCTGCGCCGCGTGCACCGCGGCGGTCAGTTCCGCGTCGTCCCCCGGCACGCCCTCATCCTGCTTCACTCTCACTTGACTCTCCGACCTGGGGGACCTCACGGTGCGTCTCCCTCGCCGGTATCAGTGGCCGCCGGACCCGGGAACCATGACCCGGTTCCTCCGCGCCGCGGAGGACATCATGTCCGGGTTCCGGTACGGGCCGTCGGCCGGGGGGACGATCGCCGCACCGGCGGGCAGGCCCGCGGCCACCGGCAGGGCGCGCCACAGGTGCGCGGGCCGCGCGGGCCCGGCCTGGCCGTCGACGCACGGATTCATCTGTGGAGCACCCCCGGAGTACGGCCCTCCCTGGGCCGGGCAAACGATCACGGCAGTCACGCCGTCCGGCGCGACCAGCACGCTACGGCCTGTTCCGCTTCCGCGTCCACGTCCGCCGGGCGAGCGGGGACCGGCCGGAGGGTGGCCGGGGGGTGGTGTGACAGAAAACCGCCGTCCGGCGCTGAGGGGAGTACGGGCCTCTCACAGGCCCTCTTTGACGACGGCCGGGGTCTCTCCTGTGGGGGGTGGCGACCCCGGCCGTCCTTTGTTTCCCCACCGACACGCCGTCCGGATGCCGGGCGAATGCGTCCATGCCTCGGACGAACCGGGGCCGCGGGCCCTCCGCCTGCCATGATGCGGGGCCGCCGGGTGACGGGTTCTCCCGCCGCCGGGCGTTCCGGAACGGCGAACGGCGCCCCGAACCCGCACGGATTCGAGGCGCCGAGGCGATGCCCGACCGCTCCGCCCGGAGCCGTCGAGGCGATGCCCGGACCACTCCACCCGGAGCCGGCCCCGGCGGCAGGGCTCAGTTCTCCGCGTCCACCCGGTCCGCCAGCTTCGTGAAGGCCGGCCAGCTGAGCTGCGGCTTCCCCGGGTCCCACAGCTTCTGCGAGACCGCGTTGAGCGGCAGCCGGATCCCGCGCGCCACCTGCTCCTCGGTCTGGGTGCCGGCGAGGTCGCACCAGACGGCGAAGCGCCCGCCCGGCACCTGCTGCGGGCCGGTCTTCTGCGAGGTCACCGGCTTGGTGCCGCGCAGCACCGCCGGAGTCCACTGCTCGTAGATCCGCTCGCCGGTCGGATAGGTGAAGTCGTTGGGCTCGCCGAGCACGTAGTAGAGGTACTCGTCATTGAGGTTGGCCACGGTGCGGCCCTCGCTCAGGTACGACGCCGGCACCCGCTCCCCGGCCTCCTTGCCGGTCCAGTACTCGACCTCGATGTTCTTGTCGGCCTTCACCACGCCGCCGGTGAAGAAGCCGTCGTTCCAGGCCTTGGCCTTCTTGCCGCCCTCCCGCACCACGGCGGCACGGTCGTTGAGCCAGGCGGTGGCCAGGTCCTGGATGCGCCCGTCCGGCCCGTACTTCTCCCGGGCCTGCGCGGCGAGTGAGGGGTAGGAGGCCGAGGGGTCCTCGGCCATCAGCGCGCTGTACTCGTCGGCGCCGATGTGGAAGTACGGCCCGGGGAAGGTCTTGGAGTACTCCCGCAGCAGGTCGTCGATGAGCCGGGCGGACGCCGGCTTGCCGATGTCGATGGCGCCCTCGGCGGGCTCGCCATTGACATTGACCAGCTGGAGCGAGGGGTGGGCGCGCAGCACCGCACCGAGGTGGCCGGGCGAGTCGATCTCCGGGATGACGGTGATGTGCAGCTTCTTCGCCACGTCCAGGATGTGCCGCAGCTGGGCCAGGGTGAGGTGCTCGCGGGAGACGACCTCGGGATGCGAGGTGCTCTGGATCCTGAAGCCCTGATCGTCGGAGAAGTGGAGGGCGAGCTGGTTGAGCTTCAGGTCGGCCATCTCGTGCAGCCGGTCCTCGATCCACTCCGGGGTGAAGTGCTTACGGGCGATGTCGAGGTTGAGGCCGCGCTGCGGCCGGTCGGGGCGGTCGTCGATGACACCCTCGGGGACCTCGCCGCCCGAGCGGAGCGTCTGGAGGACGGTGCGGGTGCCGTAGAAGACCCCGGCGTCCGCGGCTCCGGTGATCACGACCCGGCCGTCCCGCGTGGTGATCCGGTAGGCCTCGGCGCCGCCGCCGCGGCCCTTGTCCAGCGTCAGCTCGATGTCGCCCTTCCGCGGGGAGCCGGTGGCGTAGTCGGCTTTCAGCTCGCCCGCGAGCATCCGGGCCTCGTCGGCGAGCGGGCCCTTCGGGTCCGCGACGACCCGGGTGTCCTTCGCCGGTTTCCAGCCCGGGCCGTTCCCCGGGTCGAACGCGCGCACGGCCGGCACCGTACGCGGCGGGTCCGGCGGCGGATAGGACTTGGTGGGACTCGGCGAGCGGTGCGACGCGCTCGCCTGCTCACCGCCGCCGCCCCCGTTGCCGGAACAGCCCCCGAGGAGCGCCACCGCGAGGGCGGCGGCTCCCAGGGCGGCCGGTGTTCCCAGCCGTCGTGTCGGCCTGGTCGACCCTGTCGGATGCACCATCGGAGTAAAACCTCCCAATAACGACAAAGGTACGGCTCCTCGCACGCTTCCCTGTTCTTCACTCGCGCGCGACCGCTCCCGTCCGGGTGAAATTGCCCTATGCATCGGACAGGCGGTGACATGCACCGATACGGTTGACGCTCACCCGTACCTCCTGTCCCACTTTTCTCCCCTGCCCCGGCGCGCCGGAGATCGCCAGAGGAGGCCACGCTGTCCAGCGACACTCCGGCCGTCCCGCCGCGGGAGTCCATCACATCCATGATCGGGAGCACACCCCTGACCGGAAGCTCAGCCCCGACCGGAAGCTCGTCCCTGAACGGAAGCTCGCCCCTGAACGGCAGCACGTCCCGGAACGGAAGTCCGGCCCCGACCGGAAGCCCAGCCCTGGCCGGAGACCCACCTCCGGGCGGGAGCGAGCGGACCGGCCCGGTCCGGGAGCCCGCCGCCTCCGCCCTGGAGCGGTTCAACGCCGCACCCCGGGGCGCCGCCGAGGCCGCGCTGCTCGGCTGCTGCCGCAGCCGCCGCTGGGCTCGCCGGCTCGCCGACCACCGCCCCTACCCCGATGTCGACGCCCTGCTCGCCGCGGCCGACGAGGCGGGCTACGACCTCACTCCGGCCGATCTCGCGGAGGCGCTGGACGGGGAGTCCGCCGCGGGCGGGCTGCCGGGGCTCGGGGCCCCGCTCCCGCCGGGGCCGGGCAGCCAGGCGGCGCACACCGCGCTGCGGGCGGCGCACGCCGCGTACGAGAGCCGCTTCGGGCATCTCTTCGTGATCTGCACGGACGGGCTCCGGCCGGACGAGGTGCTCGGTCACGTCCTGGCGGAGATCCGGCGACGACTGGG
Source organism: Streptomyces sp. NPDC002055 (assembly GCF_040296705.1). Taxonomy (NCBI): domain Bacteria; kingdom Bacillati; phylum Actinomycetota; class Actinomycetes; order Kitasatosporales; family Streptomycetaceae; genus Streptomyces; species Streptomyces sp. NPDC002055. Next base: position 23,283 of record NZ_JBEOXS010000028.1, on the reverse strand, counting down.
TCACGAACCGGAGGAGGAGCGCACCGTCGCCGCCGACGAACTGCGGCGCACGGCCCGGGGGCGGCTGGGGCGACTTGTAGCGGATCATCCGGAAAAACCCTGGTCCGGGACGGCTCGATAGCCCGTACGTGCCTCTTTGATCACACCTTCGGGCCCCCGGGCGAGTGAACCGACAAGGCGTCGCTACGATGGCCAGGGCCGGTGGACCGTACCCGGCCGGGCCCGACCGACAGTGCTCCTCTTAACTGTCAGAAGCTGGCGGCAGGCCCCAATCCCCGCTCCCGGAGGGTTTTCCGTGCCGGCTGGAACGCTGTACCGCGGCCGGGAAGGCATGTGGTCATGGGTGGCTCATCGCGTCACCGGTGTCCTCATCTTCTTCTTCCTGTTCGTCCACGTTCTCGACACCGCTCTCGTCCGCGTCTCCCCGCAGACGTACGACGACACCATTGCGCTGTACAAGACGCCCCTTGTCGCCTTGATGGAATACGGCCTCGTCGCCGCCATCCTCTTCCACGCACTCAACGGCCTGCGGGTCATCGCTGTGGACTTCTGGGCCAAGGGCCCGAGGTACCAGAAGCAGCTGCTGTGGACGGTCATGGGCGTCTGGGTCGTGCTGATGGCCGGGGCGGTCTACCCCGTCCTCAACCACGCCGCGCGCGAAGTGTTCGGGAGCTGACATACATGAGCACCACTGAGACCTCTCCGAAGGATTCGGTCGAGCCGACCGACTCCGGCTACAGCCCGGAGAACCCGGCTCCGGTCATCGAGCCGCCGCGGGCCCGCACCGGCCGCACGCCGAAGTCGACCCGCACCAACTTCGAGCTGTACGGCTGGCTGTTCATGCGGCTGTCCGGCATCGTTCTCGTCGTTCTGGTCATCGGCCACCTGCTGATCCAGCTGGTCCTGGACGGCGGCGTGAGCAAGATCGGCTTCGCGTTCGTCGCCGGCCGCTGGGCCTCGCCGTTCTGGCAGATCTGGGATCTGACCATGCTCTGGCTCGCCATGCTGCACGGTGCCAACGGTCTGCGGACGATCATCAACGACTACGCCGAGCGGGACAACACGCGCCTCTGGCTGAAGATGTTGCTCTACACCGCCACGGTGTTCACCGTCCTTCTGGGCACGCTGGTGATCTTCACCTTCGACCCGAACATCCAGTAGAGCCGGGGCTGACGCACGACATGAAGATTCACAAGTACGACACCGTCATCGTCGGCGCCGGCGGCGCCGGGATGCGCGCGGCCATCGAGTCGACGAAGCGCAGCCGCACCGCCGTCCTGACGAAGCTGTACCCGACCCGCTCCCACACCGGCGCCGCACAGGGCGGCATGGCCGCCGCCCTCGCGAACGTCGAGGAGGACAACTGGGAGTGGCACACCTTCGACACGATCAAGGGCGGCGACTACCTGGTCGACCAGGACGCCGCCGAGATCCTGGCGAAGGAGGCCATCGACTCGGTCCTCGACCTGGAGAAGATGGGCCTGCCGTTCAACCGGACGCCGGACGGCACCATCGACCAGCGCCGGTTCGGCGGCCACAGCCGGAACCACGGCGAGGCCCCGGTCCGCCGGTCCTGCTACGCCTCGGACCGCACCGGCCACATGATCCTCCAGACGCTGTACCAGAACTGCGTCAAGGAGGGCGTGGAGTTCTACAACGAGTTCTACGTCCTGGACCTGCTGCTCCGTGAGGTCGACGGGGTCACGAAGTCCGCGGGCGTCGTCGCGTACGAGCTGGCCACCGGTGAGATCCACGTCTTCCAGGCGAAGGCCGTGATCTTCGCCTCCGGCGGCACCGGCAAGTTCTTCAAGGTGACCTCCAACGCGCACACCCTGACCGGTGACGGCCAGGCCGCCGCGTACCGGCGCGGGCTGCCGCTGGAGGACATGGAGTTCTTCCAGTTCCACCCGACCGGCATCTGGCGCATGGGCATCCTCCTCACCGAGGGTGCGCGCGGTGAGGGCGGCATCCTCCGCAACAAGGACGGCGAGCGCTTCATGGAGAAGTACGCGCCCGTCATGAAGGACCTCGCCTCGCGTGACGTCGTCTCGCGCTCCATCTACACGGAGATCCGCGAGGGCCGCGGCTGCGGTCCCGAGGGCGACCACGTCTTCCTCGACCTGACCCACCTGCCGCCGGAGCAGCTGGACGCCAAGCTGCCGGACATCACCGAGTTCGCGCGGACGTACCTCGGCATCGAGCCCTACACGGACCCGATCCCGATCCAGCCGACCGCGCACTACGCGATGGGCGGCATCCCGACCAACGTCGAGGGCGAGGTGCTGGCCGACAACGACACCGTCGTGCCGGGCCTGTACGCCGCGGGCGAGGTCGCGTGCGTGTCGGTGCACGGCGCCAACCGGCTGGGCACCAACTCGCTGCTCGACATCAACGTCTTCGGACGCCGGGCCGGCATCGCCGCCGCCGAGTACGCCGCCAAGGCCGACTTCGTCGAGCTGCCGGAGAACCCGGCCGAGCTCGTCGAGGCCCAGGTCGAGCGGCTGCGGACGTCCACCGGCGGCGAGCGGGTCACCGAGATCCGCAAGGCGCTGCAGGACACCATGGACGCCAACGTCATGGTGTTCCGCACCGAGCAGACGATCAAGACCGCCGTCGAGAAGATCGGCGAGCTGCGGGAGCGCTACCTGAACGTGGCGATCCAGGACAAGGGCAAGCGGTTCAACACCGACCTGCTGGAGGCCGTCGAGCTGGGCAACCTCCTCGACCTGGCCGAGGTCATGGCCGTCTCCGCCCTCGCCCGGAAGGAGTCCCGCGGCGGTCACTACCGCGAGGACTACCCGAACCGCGACGACGTCAACTTCATGCGGCACACCATGGCGTACCGCGAGGTGGGCGACGACGGCGCCGAGTCCATCCGCCTCGACTACAAGCCGGTCGTGCAGACCCGCTACCAGCCGATGGAGCGTAAGTACTGATGAGCACCCCGACGCTCGAGAAGCAGGACGCGGCCCCTCAGGACGCCTCCGACGCTTCGCCCTACATCACGGTCACCTTCAGGATCCGCCGGTTCAACCCGGAGGTCGCGGCCGAGCCGTTCTGGGAGGACTTCCAGCTCGAGATCGACCCGAAGGAGCGTGTGCTCGACGGCCTCCACAAGATCAAGTGGGAGCAGGACGGCACGCTGACCTTCCGGCGCTCCTGCGCGCACGGCATCTGCGGCTCCGACGCGATGCGCATCAACGGCCGCAACCGGCTGGCGTGCAAGACGCTGATCAAGGACATCAACCCGGAGAAGCCGATCACGGTCGAGGCCATCAAGGGCCTCACGGTCCTCAAGGACCTCGTGGTCGACATGGAGCCGTTCTTCCAGGCGTACCGGGACGTCATGCCGTTCCTGGTCACCACGGGGAACGAGCCGACGCGCGAGCGCCGGCAGTCCGCCGAGGACCGCGAGCGCTTCGACGACACCACCAAGTGCATCCTGTGCGCCGCGTGCACGACCTCGTGCCCGGTGTTCTGGAACGACGGCCAGTACTTCGGCCCGGCGGCGATCGTCAACGCGCACCGCTTCATCTTCGACTCGCGTGACGAGGCCGGGGAGCAGCGGCTGGAGATCCTCAACGACAAGGACGGCGTCTGGCGCTGCCGGACCACCTTCAACTGCACCGACGCGTGCCCGCGTGGCATCGAGGTCACGAAGGCGATCCAGGAAGTGAAGCGGGCGCTGATCACGCGTCGCTTCTGATTCCGCGCCGCTTCGGCGGCACAGCAGGACAGCGGAAGGGCCCGCTCCATGATGGAGCGGGCCCTTCCGCTGTTCTGGGGGGCGGGTTTTGTGGCACCGGCGGGTGCGGGGGCCTGCGGGTTTCGTGGCCTGCGGGTTTCGTGGCCTGCGGGTTTCGTGGCCTGCGGGTTCGTTCCGCGCCCTGGCCGGCCGGCTGCCCGGTGCCGCGCCGTGTCAGGACCCGTACGGGTGCGCCGTGCGGGCGTCCCGCAAGGCATGGGCCCACCAGGCGATTTGATCGAGCATCGCCGCGGCGGCTCCGTCGGGGCCCTCCTCGTCCAGCGGCATGCCGTCCGCGCCGAACCGGTCCCACACGTTGTGGAAGCTCACCGTCTCGCGGACGGTGGTGGCATGCAGCTCGGCGAAGACCTGGCGCAGCTGCTCGACGGCGCGCAGGCCACCGGAGATGCCGCCGTACGAGACGAAGCCGACCGGTTTGGCCCGCCACTCCGCGCCGTGCCCGTCGAGGGCGTGCTTCAGCGCGGCGGGAAAGCTGTGGTTGTACTCGGGGGTGACGACGACGAAGGCATCGGCGGCGGCCAGCCGCGGGGAGAGCGCGACGGGGGCGGCCGCTGGCTCCTCGGAGGCGCGCGGGTCTTCGGCGGGGCGCCGATCTTCGGTGGTGCGCGGGTCTTCGGCGGGGCGGCGGTCTTCGGTGGTGCGCAGGTCTTCGGCGGGGCGGCGGTCTTCAGCGGGGCGGCGGCCGGTCGTGGCGGACCCCTGGGAACCCTCCGCGTGCGGGCTCTCCGCCAGGTCGATGACGTCCACCGTCATGTCACTGCGCGACTCGGCCCGGCGGGCGAACCAGTGGGCGACGGTCGGTCCGAAGCGGCCCTCACGCACGCTCCCGATGATCACGGCGAGCTGCAACGGGGTCTCGGGCATGATGTTCTCCCTGGATCGGCGGACCGCACCGTGCGGCCCGTCACCGGAAGCCTCCGGCCTCAACAATGGTTGAGGTCAAGCCGTCGACCGCCTGGTGGGGAAAGGTGCGGCTCCACGGATGAGGGTCGGAACGGCGCCGTGGGCGGAAGGCGAGGGACGACGCCGTGGGCGGAGCGTCGGGGACGGCGCTGTGGACGGAGGATCAGGGGGTGCGTCGATGATGTGGGAAGCGCCGATGAGGGATCACAGGGACGGCAGCCCTCCCGCGGCCGGAGCAGGAGCCCGGGAGGGAGCCGCTTCGGCGGCACCGGAGAGCGCCGGGGCGGGAGAGCCAGGTGGCGCCGGGGCGGGAGAGCCAGGTGGCGCCGGGGCGGGAGAGCCGGGTGGCGCCGGGGCGGGCCGCACGCTGGCGTTCGCCGAGGTCGACGCGCTCGCCGCGCAGGCGCACGCGGGGCAGACGGACCGGATCGGCGTGCCCTACATCGAGCACGTACGCGCCGTCGCGCACGGCCTCGCCCCGGTCGGTGAGCGGCTGGCCCAGGCCGGGCTGCTGCACGACGTCGTCGAGGACACGGCGTGGACGGCCGAGGGGCTGCTGGCCGCAGGCGTGGCCGCCGACGTGGTGTCGCTGGTCGACGCGGTGACCAAGCGGCCGGGCGTGCCCTACGCCGCCATGGTGCGCGCGCTCGCCGCCGATCCGGACTCCGCCCTGCTCAAGATCGCCGACAACGCCCACAACTCCCGCGCGGACCGGCAGGCGGCACTGCCTCCGGCGGACCGCGCCCGGCTCACGGCCAAGTACCGGGAGGCGCGGGAGGTGCTGTGGCCCGCGGTCGACCGGCGGCTGCTGGAGACCGTGGTGCGCCGGATCAATCCGTCCCTGCTGGACGAAGCGGGCTAGAGGGGCGGACGCGGTGCCCCTGGCCTCCCGGCCGACCGCGCAGGCGTCAGGCCTGCCGGGAGGCCAGGGTGACGACGGTGATGTCGGACTCGGCCCCGACCCGGACCGGCGGGCCCCACGCGCCCGCGCCGCGGGTGACGTAGAGCTGGGTGTCGCCGTACCGTTCCAGCCCCGCGACGGTGGGGTTGGCCAGGGCGGCGAGGTAGTTGCCGGGCCAGAGCTGGCCGCCGTGGGTGTGGCCGGACAGCTGGAGGTCGACACCGTGCCGCACGGCGTCGTGGATCACCACCGGCTGGTGCGCGAGGAGGACGGAGGCGCGCGCGGTGTCCCGGTCGCCGAGGGCCTTCCCGTAGTCCGGGCCCTCCTGCGCGGGGTCCTGGTTCTCGGCCGAGATGTCGTTGACCCCGGCGAGGTCGAACCCGGGCAGCTCCACCCGGGCGTTCTCCAGGGGGTGCACCCCGAGCTCGCGGACGTGGTCGACCCAGGCGGCCGCGCCGGAGAAGTACTCGTGGTTGCCGGTGACGAAGTAGGAGCCGTGCCGGGAGCGGAGGCCGGCGAGCGGCTCGGCGGCGGGCCCGAGGTCCGCGACGCTTCCGTCGACCAGGTCACCGACGATCGCGACCAGATCGGGCTGGGTGCGGTTGATCGCGTCCACGATCCGCCGGGTGTGCGCCTTCCCCAGGATCGGGCCGAGGTGGATGTCGCTGACGACGGCGATGCGGTAGCCGTGGGCGGCGCGGGGCAGCTTGGCGAGGGGGACGGTGACCCGCTTGAGCGCCGGTCCGTCGAGGACGTCGTTGAGCCCGTACCCGACGGTGCCCACCGCCGCCGCGGAGGCCGCGGCGGCGACGGTCCGCGCGACGAACAGCCTCCGGCTGAGCGGCGCCCCGGACGGGCCGGCACCGGTGGACGGCTCGTCGGAAGCGGAAGCGGAACCGGAAGCGGACGTCGAGCCGGAGTCGGAGTCGGGGCCGGCGGCGGGGCCGGAGACGGACTCCGAGTCAGAGGCGGCCGCGGGGACGTCCGAGGCGGTCCCGGAAGCGTCGGAGGCGGTCCCGACGGAAGCGGGTGTCCCGGCGGAAGCGGGTGTCCCGGCGGAAGCGGGTGTCCCGGCGGAAGCGGGTGTCCCGGCGGAAGCGGCCGCCCCGGCGGAAGCCGGCGCCCCGGCGGAAGCGGCCGTCCCGGTGGCCGCGGCTCCGGCCGCGCCCGCCGCTGCGGATGCGGCTCCGGGCGTCGCCCCGGCAGCGACCGGGGCGTCCGCGGGGGCGTCGGCAGCCGGTTCCGGCCGGTCCGGGGCCTCGGGGGCGGCGGCCGGTCCGGCCGCGCCCCGGTCCCGCGGAGCCCCCGCCGCGGTCGCGCGGGCGGCGAGCCCCCGGCGCAGCAGTGGCCGCACCGCCTCCCCCACCAGAAGAGCCAGTGTGAGATAGAGCACCAGCGCGAGCCATAGATAGCCGGGCCAGGCGAGCGCCTGCTCCACCGCGAACGGCACTCCGGCCCGGCCGCCGACGAGCGCGCCGACCGTGGTCAGCGGCAGCAGCACCGCCGCGGCCGTCCCGGCCCGCCGCCCCCGGCCGCCGGGGACGGTCGTGTCCTTCACGAGGCGGCGCCACAGATACCAGTGCACGCCGCCCAGCAGTCCGAGCACGACCGCGGCGACGAGGACGACGACCAGGATCATCCGGTGGCCCTACCCGGCCGACCCGGAGGACGTCACGGACCCGGACGCGGGATCCGGAGCCCCCGCGGCGTCACCGGAGGCCGGCCCGGAAACGGAACCGGCACCGGAACTGGAAGCGGAAGCGGAGGCGGTACCGCCCGCGGCCGATCCGGCATCCCTGCGCAGGGCCCGTACCCCGCGCAGCCCGATCACGCCGACCGCCGTCCCCAGCAGGAACGACGTCACCGCGAGCAGCAGGTGCACCCAGAAGTACGCGGTCGGCTCACCCGCGTCGTCGAACGCGAGGCCACTGCCGTCCTTCCAGAGGTTCTTGACGAATGTGATCCAGATGAACCAGCTCCACACCCCGAAGGCGAGCAGGAACCAGGACACGGGGCGGCTCAGCTTCATGCGTTCCAGTATCACCGGGCGCCCGGAGCGGGGGCCGGTGGGGTGTCTTGGAGCGCGGGTCACACACCGCGGTGTCTCGATGGACACGATCGCCATATATGTTCACCATCGTGCCTGCTTTCCGTACTGCCGCATCCGGCTTCCCGTCCCGACTGCCGTGCCGCGGCGCCGCGTTGACCCTCGCGGTGGCCGCCCTGCTGCCCGCCCTCTCCGCCTCTCCCGCGTCCGCGGCCCCGGCGGACGACAGCCGGAAGGAGAAGGCCCGGCCGCCGGCGAACATGTCGACGGTCGGCGGCGAGCTGCTGGGCCGGCCGGACACCCAGGTACGGCTGAAGGCCGGTGCCCCGAAGCTGCCGGAGAAGAAGCTGTCGGGCCACTCCTGGCTGGTGGCCGACGCGGAGTCCGGCGATGTGCTGGCCGCGCACAACGCGCACTGGCGGCTGCCGCCCGCCAGCACCCTGAAGATGCTCTTCGCCGACACCGTGCTGCCGGGCCTGCCCAAGGACCGGAAGCACACGGTCCAGCCGTCCGACCTGGCCGGCATGGGCGAGGGCAGCAGCCTGGTCGGGGTCAAGGAGCACCAGACGTACACCGTGCACGACCTCTGGCTCGGTGTCTTCCTGCGCTCCGGCAACGACGCGGTCCACGTGCTCTCCGCGATGAACGGCGGCAAGGAGAAGACCGTCCGCGACATGCAGCGGCACGCGACCGAGCTGAACGCCCGGGACACCCAGGTGGTGACCCCGGACGGCTACGACGAGAAGGGCCAGGTCAGCAGCGCGTACGACCTGACGCTCTTCGCCCGCTCCGGGCTGCAGAAGGCGGACTTCCGCGAGTACTGCTCGACGGCCACCGCGCAGTTCCCCGGCGAGCAGAAGAAGACCAGGAAGGGCAAGAAGAAGAAGCGCGAGAGCTTCGCGATCCAGAACACCAACCGGCTGCTCACCGGCGACTTCGGCCTCGACCCGTACAAGGGGATCGCCGGGGTCAAGAACGGCTACACCTCGAACGCGGGGTCGACCTTCACCGGCGTGGCGCAGCGCGGCGACCGGGTGCTGCTGGTGACCGTCATGAACCCCGCCACCCAGGAGCACGACGAGGTCTACAAGGAGACCGCGCGGCTCTTCGACTGGGGCTTCAAGGCCGCCGGGAAGGTCCGGCCGGTCGGCACGCTCGTCCCGCCGAAGAGCGCGGAGGACGAGCAGCCCGCGGCCGGGCACGGCGAGGACCGCCGGGAGCGGACGAACGCCTCGGTCGCCGGCCCGTCCCACAGCGGCGTGTGGACCGTCGCGGGGATCACGGGTGGGGTGCTGGTGGCTCTGGCCGGGGGCGCGCTGCTGGTGCACCGCCGGTGGCCGCTGCCGGATCTGGTGCGCCGCCGGTCCCGGGGCTGACGCCGGGAGCGTCCGCGGGGCCGGGCTCCGGTTCCGGCTCCGCGATCTCCATGTTGCCGCGCTGCGTCGCCGTCCAGGCGGCGCAGTACAGCAGCAGTTTGGCCATGAAGTTGATCCACAGCATCAGGGCGATCGGTACGCCGAACGCGCCGTACATGCTCTTCGCGGCGACGCCCTGCAGATAGCCGCTCAGCAGCAGCTTGAGCAGTTCGAAGCCGATCGCTCCGATCAGCCCCGCGACGACGACCGCCCGCCGTCCGGGGCTCACCTGCGGCAGCCGGGTCAGCAGATAGGCGAGCAGCAGGAAGTCGGCCAGGATCGAGATCGCCACGCCGGCGAGGAAGAGCAGGACGCGTCCGGCGCCGCCCTCGGGGATCCCGATCCGGTCGGCGAGCCAGCCCACGGCGCTGCTGGCGAAGGCCGAGCCGCCCATGGCGACCAGCCCGACCCCGCCGAGGCCCACCAGGACCGCGCCGTCCTTGAGCTTGAGCAGGATCGGATTGCCGGGGTCCTCCTCCTTCTCCCACACGGCGCGCAGGCATTCGCGCATCGAGCCGACCCAGCTCACACCGGTGACGAGCAGCAGGGCGCCGGCGATGACCCCGATGGTTCCGGCGTTGGCGACGAGCCCGTCGAGATCGAGCTGATCGGAGATGCCGGGGACCTGGTCGGCGGCCTTGTCCTTGAGCTCCTGGAGCTGGTGGTCGGTGAGCAGCGCGGCGCCGATGGCGGCACCGACGGTGATCAGCGGAAAGAGCGCGACGAAACTGGTGAACGTGATGGCGGCGGCCAGCCGCGTCCAGTGCACGGTGTCCAACCGCTCGTACGCCCGCCACGCGTGAGTACGCATCAGCCGTTCCATCGCGGGCCCGATCACGGGCAGCCGGGTCAACCACTCCATGGTGGGCGTCTACCCTCCCTCGGCCCGGGCGCTCCTCATTCGGCCCGCGCGTTCCTCGTGTGGCCTGCATCGTCGGTGCGGTGTGGGCGGTCGGTGCGGTGGGTGCGGTGTGGGGCGTCGGTGCCGTTCGGGCGGTCGGTGCCGTGCGGGCCGGGGTTCCCGTGCGGGCCGGTGTTCCCGTGTGGGCCGGTGTTCCCGTGCGGCGCGCGACGGGGCCGGGGCACCGGCCTGCGCGTCTGACCCATCCCGGATCACCCTTTTCGGTGAGTAGTGTGACATGTATTGACATTTTGTCCAGAACGGGCGCTACGGTCACCGGCATGTCCGCCGTCACCGCCTGGCACGCCGACGGAGGCCGCTCCGCTCCCCCGCAGCGTGCGGGCGGGGTCGTCCTCGACATGACCGGTCTCGACCGGATTCACTCGATCAACACCGAACGGGGCGAGGTCGTCTGCGACGCGGGGGTGAGTCTGCACCGGCTGATGGCGGTGGTGCTGCCGCTGGGCTGGTTCGTACCGGTGGTCCCGGCGGGCCGCGGCGGGACGGTGGGCGGCGCGGTCGGCGCGGACGTCCACGGCCGCAACCAGTACGCGGACGGCAGCTTCACCCGCCACGTACGGTCCCTGGAGCTGCTGACCGCCGACGGCTCGATCCGCATCCTCACCCCGCGGGACACCCCGGAGGAGTTCCGGGCCACCGCGGGCGGCCTGGGCCTCACCGGCGCCGTGCTCTCGGCGACCATCCGGCTGCTGCCCGTCGAGACCTCGCTGATCTCGGCGGCCGGGGAACGGGCGAGGGACCTCGACGACCTGCTGGTCCGGCTGACGGAGGCGGACCCCCGGCACCGCTACTCCGCCGCCTGGATCGATCTGCTGGCGCGCGGCGCGGCGACGGGGCGCGGAGTGGTGACCTGCGGCGCCCACGCGCCGCTGGACGCGCTCCCCCGGCGCGCCCTCCGGGCACCGCTCGCCCTCCGGCCGGGCCGGTTCCGGTGGCCGCCCCCGGCGCTCCCCCGCTCCTGGCTCGACGGGCGGCTCGGGCGGACGGTGACCGGCCTGAGCAACGAGCTGTGGTGCCGGGTGGTGCCGCGCGACCGGACCGGCGCCCTCCGGAGGATCCCGGGTTTCTTCCACCCGCTGTACGGCGCCCCGCCCTGGTACCGGCTCCCGACGCGCGGCGCCACGGTGCGGTACGGGTTCGTGGTGGGCCACGACCGGGACGACGCGCTGCGCCGGATCGTCCGGCGGATCTCGCGGCGCGGCTGCTCCTCCGCGGTGGGAGTGCTCCAGCGCCTGGGGCCGGGAGGGGCGGGGCTGCTGTCCTTCCCGGCGGAGGGGTGGGCCATGGCCCTGGAGTTCCCCGCCGATCTGCCGGGCCTGGAGCAGCTGCTCGACACGCTCGACGAGGAGGTGGCGGACGCCGGGGGCCGGGTCCGGCTCGCGGCGGACTCCCGGCTGCGGCCGGAGCTGCTGGCCGCGATGTACCCGGCACTCGACGCGTTCCGCGCGGCCCGCGCACGGCTGGACCCGGACGGGGTGTTCACCTCGGACCTCGCGCGGCGGCTGGGGCTCTGAGCCGTCCGGGCCGTCTGAGCCGGACTCTCCGGGCCGGTGGGGCGGAGGACAGCCGGAGCGCGGGCAGGCTCTCGCTCACGCTGTCGTCGCGGCGTGCGGAGGGGGGGGCGTACGGAGGGGTCAGGGGCGCAGGGAGTGGGTGGCCGATGCCTCGGCCGGTGACGTCTGCGCGGGCACACCCGGACCGTCCCCGAACAGGTACTCGTGCATCATGCGCCAGTGGCCGTCCTCGCCCTGCTCGTAGAGCGCGAAGCCGGACACCGTCCAGGCGGCGGCGTAGTCCGCGAGCTCCTCGTACGCCCGGTCCATCGCCTCCTCCTCGATGCCGTGGGCGACCGTGACATGCGGGTGGTACGGGAACTGCAGCTCGCGGCGGACCGGACCGGAGCGGATCTCTTCCTGGAGATCGCTGCACTCCGGAATGCCCTCGGCCAGCTTGACGTAGACGACCGGGGAGAGCGGGCGGAAGGTGCCGGTGCCGTTCAGCCGCATCGGGAAGGTGCGCCCGGCTGCGGCGACCTCGGCCAGGTGCCGGCGGAAGGCCGGGAGGTCGGCGGGGTCGACCTCGGTGGGCGGGAGGAGGGTGACGTGCGTGGGGATGCCGTGGGCGGCGGGGTCGCCGAAGCCCGCGCGCCGCTCCTGGAGCAGGCTGCCGTAGGGCTCCGGGACCGCGATCGAAACGCCGAGCGTAACGGTCCCCACGTCGTTCTCCTCTGCTTCCGCCGCTGCTGACCAGTGCTGATGCTGCCGCTGTCGTGTTCCGGTGCTGTCGTGTTCCGGTGCTACCGCTGCCGTGTTCTGGTGCTACCGCCGTCGTGCCACTGCCGCCTGTCCTGCCCCTGCCGGTCCGCCGCCGTGGCGCTCAGGGCCAGTGTGGCGGTTCGGCCGGGCCGCCGCGAGCGTCCTCGGTCCTCCGTCCCGGGGCCCAGGGACTCTTGCCACCCGGCCCCCGGCGTGCTCGACGGCGCCCGGCTCAGTGCTTGGCCGGGAGGAATCCGACCCGGTCGTAGGCCTGGGCCAGGGTCTCCGCGGCGACCGCACGGGCCTTCTCGGCGCCCTTGGCCAGGATGGAGTCCAGCGTCTCGGGGTCGTCCAGATATTCCTGGGTGCGGGCCCGGAACGGGGTCACCCACTCGACCATCACCTCGGCCAGGTCCGTCTTGAGCGCACCGTAGCCCTTGCCCACGTACTTCTGCTCGAGTTCGGCGATTCCTGTGCCCGTGAGGGTGGAGTAAATGGTCAGGAGGTTGCTCACCCCCGGCTTGTGCTCCTCGTCGAAGCGGATCTCGGTGCCCGTGTCGGTGACCGCGCTCTTGATCTTCTTGGCGGAGACCTTGGGCTCGTCGAGGAGGTTGATGATGCCCTTCGGCGTGGACGCCGACTTGCTCATCTTGATCGTCGGGTCCTGGAGGTCGTAGATCTTGGCGGTCTCCCGGACGATGTACGGCTCCGGGACGGTGAACGTCTCGCCGAACCGGCCGTTGAAGCGCTCGGCCAGGTCGCGGGTCAGCTCGATGTGCTGCCGCTGGTCCTCGCCCACGGGGACGGCGTTGGCCTGGTAGAGCAGGATGTCCGCGATCTGCAGGATCGGGTACGTGAACAGACCGACGGTGGCCCGGTCGGATCCCTGCTTGGCGGACTTGTCCTTGAACTGCGTCATCCGGGAGGCCTCGCCGAAGCCGGTGAGGCAGTTCATCACCCAGCCGAGCTGTGCGTGCTCGGGGACGTGGCTCTGGACGAACAACGTGCAGCGGTCCGGGTCGAGTCCGGCGCCGAGCAGCTGGGCGACGGCGAGCCGGGTGTTGGCGCGCAGCTCCGCCGGGTCCTGCGGGACGGTGATCGCGTGCAGGTCCACGACCATGTAGAACGCGTCGTGGCTCTCTTGCAGCGCCGCCCACTGGCGGACCGCGCCGAGGTAGTTCCCGAGGTGGAACGAGCCTGCGGTGGGCTGGATACCGGAGAGCACACGGGGACGTTCAATGGCCATGCCGCCCATTCTCTCAGGTGCGGAACCGATCCTCGGTCTCCGGTGTAGGAAAGGTGTGAGGACGCGGAAGGGGAGCCGCATCGGTTCCGACGAGGGCACCGTGATCGCGCGCGTGCGCGCCGGGGAGTGCGAGGCGTACGCCGATCTGGTGCGCGCCCACACCGTGATCGCGCACCGTACTGCGGTCCTGCTGGGAGCGGGAGCGGATGCGGAGGACGTGGTCCAGACCGCCTTTCTGAAGGCCTACCAGTCGCTGGAGCGCTTCCGGGAGGGGGCGTCGTTCCGGCCGTGGCTGTTGCGGATTGTCGCCAATGAGACGAGAAACACAGTGCGGTCGGCGCGGCGGCACCGGACGGCGGTGCTGCGGGAAGCGGCGCTGGCCGAGGCGGAGCCCCTGATACCGGAGTCGGCGGATCCGGCAGCGGCGGCCGTGGCGGGTGAGCGCCGGTCGCGGCTGCTGACCGCCCTGGACGAACTGAGCGAGGAGCACCGCCGGGTGGTGACCCACCGCTATCTGCTGGATCTGGGCGAGGCGGAGACGGCGGAGGCTCTCGGCTGGCCGCGCGGGACGGTGAAGTCCCGGCTGAACCGGGCGCTGCGGAGGCTGGAGCAGTTGCTCGGGGCGGAGACGGCCGCCAGTGATGTGACTGGTGCCAGTGGCATGACTGGTGACGGTGGTGTGACTGGTGCCAGTGGTGTGACTGGTGACGGTGCGGGCGCCGGGCCGACGGGAACCGGAGCGGGGCAAGGCGTAGCGATGGGGCGCGCGGGATCCGCTGCGCGGGCGGCAGGCGCCACCGTGGCGGGACGTGCCCGGCACCGGGCGCGGCGGGGAGCAGGCCGCGGCGCAGGGCCCGCCCCTGGAGGCTCCCGGCCCGGGAGTTCCCGGCCCGGTGCCGAGATCAAGCAGGAGGGCGGCAGGAGGGAACGGGCAACCCAGCGGGGCCCGTTGGGATCCCGGAGGACGCGAGCGGTTTGACGTGCTCCCTGGCCTGAAGTCCAGGGATTCCGGCCGGGGTCGGTTGACCCTTCCGGGGGCTTCCTGCTTCACCGCGCTGTGCGGGCACATGTACCCGTCTTACCGGCGCTCCACAGGCGTTTGACGTCTCCACCCGTCCGGTGGCGACGATACGGCGTCCTTCGGTCAGGACGTTGCAAGCTGCGTTGTGATCACGCTCGTGCACGGCGCCACACCGGCCGCACGTCCACTCCCGGATGTGCAGGGGCTTGGGGCCGTCCCGGAATCCGCACGTTGAGCAGAGCTGGGAGGAGGGGAAGGCCCGGTCCACTTTGGCGAAGGTGCGGCCGTGTTTGGCGGCCTTGTATTCCAGCATGCCGACGAAGGCAGCCCATCCCGCGTCGTGCACGGACTTGGCCAGCCGGGTACGCCCGAGAGCGGACACCGCAAGGTCTTCCACATACACCGCTTGGTTCTCGCGAATGATCTGTGTGGATGCCTTGTGGTGGAAGTCCCGGCGCCGGTCGGTCACCCGTGCGTGCTGGCGTGCGACCTTGATCCGGGCCTTGGCCCGGTTCCTCGACCCCTTCGCCTTGCGGGACAGCTCCCGCTGAAGCCGTCTGAGCTTCTTCTCCGCCCGGCGCAGGAAGCGCGGGGCAGAGATCTTCGTCCCGTCGGAGAGGACGGCGAAGGTGGACAAGCCGAGGTCGATACCGGTGTCGGTCTGCGACTCGGGGAGGGGGGCCGGTTCGGTGTCGACGACGAAGCTGAGGAAGTACCGGCCGGAGCTGTCCAGGGTGACGGTCAGGGAGGTGGGTGCGGCCGGAAGCCGCCGCGACCACCTGACTTTCAGGTTGCCGACCTTGGCCACATACACGGTGCCGTTGGCTTGGAGGGAGAAGGCGTTGGTGTTCAGGCGGATCGACTGCCGACGGTCCTTCTTCGACTTGTACCGAGGCGGCCCGACCCTCCGGCCCTGCCGCTTGCCCTTGAGACTGTCGAAGAAGTTCTTGTAGGCGGTATCCAGGTCCCGCAGGGACTGTTGCAGGACGACCGCCGACACCTCCGCCAGCCAGGCACGCTCCTCGGCGCGTTTGGCCTGGGTGATGCGACGCCGGGACAGCTCGCCCGACGTCACATACGGCAGCCCCGCCGCATGCGCCTCCCTGCGGTCGCGCAGGCAGTCGTTCCACACCACACGCGCGCACCCGAACGCCTTCGCCAAAGCGCGGCGCTGAGAGGCATCCGGGTAGGCCCGGTAGTTATAGCGGAGCTGCATGACCGCGACGCTACTACGACTTGGTCTCATAGATCAGGTGAATGATTACACGCGTGTCAGGCATGTGGTTTCGGCGATGCACGTTCACTTGGTCTTTATGACCAAGTTCCGGCGCGGAGTGTTCGACGATGAGATGCTGGCGCGCTGCGAAGAGATCATGCGGAAGGTGTGTGAGGACTTCGAGGCGGAGCTGACGGAGTTCAACGGCGAACGCGATCACGTCCACCTCCTGATCAACTACCCGCCCAAAGTCGCCGTCTCGAAGCTGGTCAACAGCCTCAAAGGCGTCTCCGCCCGCCGGATACGGCAAGAGTTCACCGGACGGGTCAACCGCGCGATCATGCACGGTCACCTGTGGTCACCCTCGTACCTCGCCGCATCGTGCGGCGGAGCACCACTGGCGACCATCCGCCAGTACATCGAACAGCAACAACGCCACCTCTGACCTGCACGTCAGAGCAGCCTTGACATGCATTCATCCCCGGCGTGAACCCGGTAACAGAGGTGCAAGAGCGGGGCGGAGAGGCCGCACCGCCCGTCGATCAGGAGGACTCATGCACCACACGAGGCACATCAGCGCGTTCACCGGCGTCGGTGTCGGCCCGGAGCTGCTCCTCGGCGCTGATCAGTGCGACGAGTTCCGGACCCTCGGCCGCGAGGGCGGGGTGCGGGAGACCTCGGTCCGGGAGCGGGGCGTGCGGGAGCGGGGCGTGCGGGAGCGGGGCGTGCGGGAGTGCGGGACGGGCGGGAGTGCGGGACGGGCGACGGACGCGGTCATGGATTCCTCCGGGTCGCTCCGCGCAGGTCGGTCACGGCCCCGGGGTGCCCAGGCGGGCGGCACCGCACGGCGATGGCCGCGCACGGCTCCCTCGTGGTCGCTTCCACGTTCGCCGGTCGCCGCGTGCCCGCACAGTCCATGGTCGGTCCCAGCCCGGTCCACAAGTTCCGGAGGGTTTCTTCGCAAACCGCCCGAGCGACGATAGAAATGAGCACCAACCGGCCCCGACACCGAAACGGAGCACCCCCGTGACGACTACGGAACGCAGCATTGCCGCCGCCGAGGCCCACAGCGCGCACAACTACCATCCGCTGCCGATCGTCGTCGCCTCCGCCGAGGGAGCGTGGATGACCGATGTCGAGGGCCGGCGCTACCTCGACATGCTCGCCGGGTACTCGGCGCTCAACTTCGGGCACGGGAACCGGCGGCTGATCGACGCCGCGAAGGCGCAGCTGGAGCGGGTCACCCTCACCTCCCGCGCCTTCCACCACGACCGGTTCGCCGACTTCTGCACCCAGCTCGCCGAGCTGTGCGGCATGGAGATGGTGCTCCCGATGAACACCGGCGCCGAAGCCGTGGAGACGGCGGTGAAGACGGCGCGCAAGTGGGGCTACCGCGTCAAGGGCGTTCCGGACAACCAGGCCAAGATCGTCGTGGCCCGGAACAACTTCCACGGCCGGACGACCACGGTGGTCAGCTTCTCCACCGACCCGGAGGCACGCGCCGACTTCGGGCCGTACACCCCCGGGTTCGAGATCGTTCCGTACGGGGACCTGACCGCGCTCGAAGCGGCGCTCACCGACAACACCGTCGCGGTGCTGCTGGAGCCCATCCAGGGCGAAGCCGGGGTGCTGGTGCCGCCGCCGGGCTACCTGGCGGGCGTCCGGGAGCTGACCCGGGCCCGGGACGTGCTGTTCATCGCGGACGAGATCCAGTCCGGCCTCGGGCGCACCGGGCGGACGTTCGCCTGCGAGCACGAGGGCGTGGTCCCGGACATGTATGTGCTGGGCAAGGCCCTCGGCGGGGGCGTCGTCCCGGTCTCCGCGGTCGTCTCGTCCTCGGCCGTGCTGGGGGTGCACCGCCCGGGCGAGCACGGCTCCACCTTCGGCGGGAATCCGCTGGCGTGCGCGGTCGCCCTGGAGGTGATCGCCATGCTGCGCACCGGCGAGTACCAGCAGCGGGCCACCGAGCTGGGCGACCATCTGCACGCCGAGCTGGGGCTGCTGGTGGGAGGCGGCGCGGTGGAAGCGGTGCGCGGCCGCGGCCTGTGGGCCGGTGTGGACATCGCCCCCGCACACGGCACGGGCCGGCAGATCTCGGAGAAGCTGATGGACCTCGGCGTGCTGGTCAAGGACACCCACGGCAGCACGATCCGGATCGCCCCGCCGCTGGTGATCACCAAGGAGGACCTCGACTGGGGTCTCGAGCAGCTCCGGAGCGTGCTCCGGGGCTGACCGGAGGCACGCGGCGCCGCGCGGGTCCCCGGAACCACGGCGGGGCGGGGATCCGCGTCGGCGACGGGCACCGGCCGGTGGGTGCTCTCCGCACCTGCGGAGGGATCCGCGGAGGTCTCGCGCCTGCGCACGAGTCGGCGGGATCGCCGATGACGGGTGCCCGGCGTCGTGCCGAACAACCCGTCATGGGGATCCCCGCGCACACGGGGATCCCGCGGACGTCACGAGCCGGGCCGCGCCGGGCCAGGCCCGGCCCTGCCTGGCCTGGCCCTGCCTGGCCTGGCCCTGCCTGGCCTGGCCCTGCCTGGCCTGGCCCTGCCTGGCCTGGCCCTGCCTGGCCTGGCCCTGCCTGGCCTGGCCCTGCCTGGCCTGGCAGGGCCTCGCCTGGCCTCAGAGGATGACGTGCGGCAGGAAGCGGGCGTACTCGTCCGTGATCAGGCCCGACGACTCACGGATGCCGAGTCCCGCCGCCTCGTCCTCGACGACCCATGCGCCGAGCACCACCCGGTTGCCGTCGAAGTCGGGCAGCGGGGCCAGTTCCTGGTAGCAGCAGGCCTCGTCGCGGGGCGTCGCGGGGGCGCCGGGTTCGTGCACGGTGATGCCCGCACCCTCGCGCCCCAGCAGCGGCTTGGCCACGTACCCGGAGGTGGCCGCCAGTTCGCGGGGGCCGTCCAGGTAGGCGGGCAGCAGGTTCGGGTGCCCCGGGTTGAGCTCCCACGCCACGGCGAGCAGCGCCTTGTTCGAGAGCAGCATCTTCCAGGCCGGTTCGATCCAGAGCGTGCTGCCGGTGCTTCCGCCGTTGTCGAGGGTGTCCACCACGTTGCGCCCGAAGCCGTCCGTGGTCAGCCACTCCCACGGATAGAGCTTGAAGCAACTGCGGATGAACCGGAGCCGCTTGTCGACGAACCGTCCGGAGAGCCGGTCCCAGCCGATGTCCTCCATGGAGATCGCCTCGGTCTCCAGCCCGGCCTGCTCGGCGGTCTCGCGGAGGTAGGCGACCGTCATCAGGTCCTCGCCGAGCTCGTCCCCCGCGGAGTGCGCGAAGTGGACGGGTGCGCCGAGCGGCAGCAGGGCCGCCTGCCGCTTCCAGGCGTCCACCAGCCGTTCGTGCAGCGAATTCCACTGGTCGGCGCCGGGGAACCGGTCCTCCATCCAGAACCACTGCGCGCTGGCCGCCTCCACCAGGGAGGTCGGGGTGTCGGCGTTGTACTCCAGCAGCTTCGCCGGGCCGCTGCCGTCGTAGTGCAGGTCGAACCGCCCGTAGATGCTGGGCTGTTCGGACCGGCGGCGCCAGGACTCGGCGACCTTCTCGGCCACCCGGGCATCGGTGATGCCCAGGTCGGCGAAACGCTTCTGCTCGACGATGTGCTCCGCGGCCGCCAGGCACATCCCGTGCAGTTCCTCGACGACCTCCTCCAGGTTCTCGACCTCGGGAAGGGAGAACGCGTAGTAGGCGCTCTCGTCCCAGTAGGGGCGCAGCGAGTCGTCCGGGTAGCGGGTCAGCGGATAGATGACCCCCTGCTCCTCGACCGCGGCCTGCCAGTCGGGGCGGGGCGTGATGGTGTGGCGTCGCATGGGCGGTGCTCAGCCGCCGCTGCTGCCGTGGCCGGAGCCATGGCCGAAGCCTCCGCGTTCCACCGAGGAACCGCCCTTGGAGCCGCCGGACGAACCGCCGGACGAGCTGTGGGACCGGTCGAAGTGGCCGTCCTCGGCCCAGCCGTTCTCGACGTCGGCGTCGTAGTACCAGGCGGCGTCGCGCCGGGACCGGGACTTGGCGGACGTCGTGCCGGAGCACTGCTTGGTGTCGACGACCCGGTATCCCTTGTCGTACTCGTAACTGTCGCGGTCCACGCACCGCTTGTCGGGCTCGGAGCCGCAGGCGGTGAGCACTGCCGCGAGGGCGCCCATGCTGCCCAGGATCACCGTGCCGGACCGTACTCGGCGTCGTGCGTCTGCCATGTCGTTCATCCCCGTCGTGTTCATGCCGATCGAACAGGGGTCAGCGTAGGGGCTGGGTCGCCGCGGGCCGCGGCCGGGTGGCCCGGCCTCCCGTCCGGCGCCGCTCCCCCGGCTCGTCTCCCCTGCACCGGCTCCTCCACCCCGTCCCCTCCGCCCCGGAGTCAGGCCCGGCCCAGGCCACGGCCCGCGCCACCGCCGAGAGCCACCCACGGAATCCACCCACGGGAGCCGCCACCGGCACCACCCCGAGGACCGGGCGCCCGCACCCTTCAGGGCAGCACCCGGCAGAGCGCCTCGACCGCGGCGCCGAACGCGTGGTCGGCCGGGGCTCCGTAGCCGACGACCAGACCGTCGGGGCCCTCCTCGGTGGTGTCGTAGCGGTAGCGGTGCAGCCCCTCGAGGGCCAGCCCCTGCCACGCCGCGGCCCGGACCACGGAGTCCTCGGTGCCCGGCGGGAGTTCGAGTACCGCGTGCAGGCCCGCGGCGACGCCGGTGACCGCGATGTGCGGGGCGCGCTCCGCGACGGCCGCGACGAGCTGGTCGCGGCGCCGCCGGTAGCGCAGCCGCATGCCGCGCAGATGGCGGTCGTAGGCCCCGCCGGTGATGAACTCGGCGAGGGTGAGCTGGTCCAGGGTGCCGGTCATCTGCTCCGCGGGGTTCTTGGCCGCCAGCACCTCCCCCACCAGGTGCTGCGGCAGCACCATCCAGGCCAGCCGCAGCCCGGGAGCCAGGCTCTTGCTCGCCGTGCCCAGGTAGACCACCCGCTCCGGGTCCAGCCCCTGGAGGGCTCCCACCGGCTGGCGGTCGTAGCGGAACTCGCCGTCGTAGTCGTCCTCCAGGATCAGCCCGCCGGTGCGCCGCGCCCAGTCGACGACGCCGGCCCGGCGGTCCGGCGACAGCGGCCGGCCCGTGGGGAAGTGGTGTGCCGGAGTGAGCAGCACCGCGCCCGCCTCGGGGACGGACTCCAGCTGCCCGACCCTGGTCCCGTGCTCGTCCTTGGGCAGCGGCACGGTGCGCAGCCCGGCGCTGGTGATCAGATCCCAGTGGAAGTCCAGACCGTAGGAGTCGACCGCGACCGTGGTCAGGCCCAGCGCCGCCAGCGCCCGGCCGACCAGCATCAGCCCCTGGACGAAGCCGGAGCAGATGACGATCCGGTCCGGGGCGGCCCGCACACCGCGGGCCCGCCCCAGATAGTCGGCGAGGGCCCGGCGCAGTTCGGGGCGCCCGGCCGGGTCGCCGTAGCCGAACGCCTCGCCCGGTGCGGTGGACAGCGCCCGGCGTGCCGCGGAGAGCCAGGCGGAGCGCGGGAAGGCCGAGACGTCGGGCGAGCCGGGCATCAGGCTGTGCACCGGCCGCGGCGGCGCGCCGCGCAGTCCCGGGCGGGAGGCACCGCCACTCGGCGCGGCCCCGGAGCGCTCGGCGCCACCGGGCCTCCCCGTCCCGCCACCAGGAGTCCCGCGACCGGGAATCCCGCCACCAGGAGCCCCGCCACCGGGAATTCCGGCACCGCCACCGGGCCGCCCCACCGGTTCGGCCCGCCGGGCGACCCGGGTGCCGGATCCCTGGCGGGCGGTGAGCCAGCCCTCGGCGACGAGTTCGCCGTAGGCGTCCGCCACGGTGTTCCGCGCCAGCCCGAGGTCGGCGGCGAGGGACCGGGACGACGGCAGGCGGGTGCCGGGCGTCAGCCGGCCGGAGCGGACCGCGTCCCGCAGGGCGCCGATCAGCGCGTTGCGCACTCCGGAGGTCCCGCGCGGCGGCAGGTCCAAATGCAGGTCCGCCCCGAAAGTGGCCCATGTTTCCCCCATGAGAATGGACCATACTCCTAGGCCACTGTCCCCATAGCGTGATCCCCATGACAACGGACACCACGGCCCCCACGACCGCCACCACCGCCACCGGCACCCACGGCCCGCGGATGAACCTCGCCGACGTCGCCCCCGAGGTCTACCAGGCCATGGTGGCGCTCGAACGGGCCTCCAAGCAGGGCATCGACCCGACCCTCGCCGAGCTGGTGAAGATCCGCGCCTCGCAGCTCAACCACTGTGCGTTCTGCCTGGACATGCACACCAAGGACGCCCGCGCCGCCGGTGAGCGCGAGGACCGGATCTTCCTCCTCAGCGCCTGGGAGGAGGCGACCGGCTACTACACCGAGAAGGAGCGGGCAGCCCTGGCACTGACCGAGGCGGTCACGGTCCTCACCGACGGCTTCGTGCCGGACGCGGTGTACGCGCGGGCGGCCGAACAGTTCGAGGAGGCCGAACTCGCCCGGCTCATCAGCATGATCATCACCATCAACGCCTGGAACCGGATCGCCGTGACGACCCGCGCCCAGCCGGGCGCCTACCGGCCCGGGATGTACGCGTGACGACCCCGGCCGCACGCTTGCGGGCACTGCACCACGGGCGGACGCCGGACGATCCGCTCGTCCTGCCCGGCCCCTGGGACGCGGTGAGCGCCCGCGCCTTCGAGGAGGCGGGGTTCCCGGCCCTGGCGACCCCGAGCGCGGGGGTCTCGGCGACTCTGGGGTACGAGGACGGCGGCGGCACCCCGCCCGACGAGATGTTCGCCGCGGTCGCCCGGATCGTCCGGTCCGTCGACGTCCCGGTCTCCGCGGACATCGAGACCGGCTACGGGCTCCCGCCGGCGGAGATCGTGGAACGGCTGCTGGAGGCCGGGGCCGCGGGCTGCAACCTGGAGGACTCCGCACCGGACGGCACGGGGCTGGAGGACGCCTGCCGGCAGGCGGACCGGCTGGCAGCGGTGCGGGAGGCCGCGGGCGACGCCCTGGTGATCAACGCCCGGGTCGACACCTTCCTGCGGGGCGACCGCGGCCCGGACGAAGCGATCGCACGCGGGCGGCTGTACGCGGCGGCCGGCGCGGACTGCGTGTACCCGATCCTCGCGCCGCCCCGGCTGCTGCCGGAGCTCGCCGCGGGGATCGGCTGCCCGCTCAACGCCCTCGCGGTACCCGACGGCCCGTCACCGCGCGAGCTGGGCGAACTCGGCGCCACCCGGGTCACCTTCGGCGGCGGCCTGCACGCCCGGGCGGCCGCCGCCGTACGGGACCTCGCACGGTCACTGCGCACGGACCAGCTCTCACGTACGACGGCCCCGGAGGGGCCGACCGCGGACAAGACGTAACAGCACCGGGTCAAACCCGGCGACGACCAAGAGACTGTTCCCGGCTCAACGGCGAAGAGCGTCAGCCGCGGACAAGACGTGGCGGTGGCGGCCGCGGGGACGGCGACGGCCGAAAGGCTGTTCCTGGCTCAGCGGCGAAAGGAGTCAGCCGCCGACGAGACGTGAGGGTGACGGGGCCGCAGGGGTGGGGGGTTCCGGAAGCTGCCGTGTATTTGTGGCCCCCAGGGCCGTAAATATACGTTCCGGAACCCCCCACCCC